>JBJESA010000048.1:0-4261 GCA_051882535.1 Oscillospiraceae bacterium | reverse complement strand
ATGCAGCAAAGAGTGCTGTGGAGTACACCGATGCTGACGGCAATACCTATACAAAAGACATTTATCAGGAAGCCAGAATCGTTGATTTGGGACATATCGACCAGACTCTTGATTATGCAAGAAGCCGCGGCGGTCTTAGCACCTCGTTTACCTCAAACGGCGGTGTGAAAAGCAGTAATAACCCCTACCTTGTTCAGAAGGTAAGCAACAACAGCGTCAGAATAGGCACTCCGTTTGGATATGATGGCGGTATAAGATTGGAAGGCTCAAAGTTCACGAGATTCTACGTTGAGTTTGAGGGCGACCCTAATCTCTCTGTTACCAGCTTCGGACATAATTACACAATGTCCTCCGGAAGTGCAATTTACAGAGCATGCCCGCAGTACAAGGACGAGTTCAACACCGATGGTACGCCCAAGTACACCGAGGTAGGCGACGGCAAGGTGCATCCGAGTATCTATGGTGCTAACCTGTCCACCAGACACTACAAATAAGATTGGTTACTTTAACAACAGAGGTGAATTATATGCTTAAAAGAATAAAACGCCTGCTGCGTAAACGCAATAACGGCGGTTTTACCCTGGTTGAGGTAATCATTGCAAGTGCATTGCTCGGAATATTGATGCTTGGCGTGTTCGGATTCGTTCAGCCGGTTCTCAACAGCGTAAAGGCAAAGGAGCAGAATGCCCGTGCCGTTATGCTGTGCGAAACGATTGAGTCCTACATCGCAAACAGCACCAAGTATGCCTATTTTGTGCAGACATTTTCGGGAGTAACCGCCGCAGATGTTACTTCTGTAGGCGGTACCGCTGCACCGATTGTTGGCGTTAAGTACAGCGGAACCGAGTTCCCCGCAAATACGGACGATTCGCTGGGACTTATGCTGAATTGCCTGAATACAACACTGGGCACCACCAATTACGAAATCCGTTGTATCGGAATGCGTTGGTTGGACGACACCAAGTCGGGCGAAAAAAAGCTGATGCTCACAAACGAGGTTGTAGACCAGTCTACACTGGCACTTGATCCTACCAAGACCAAGCCCGTTTTCGAAACCTGCTTCTATGACGGGTTGTATCCCGTATTGAACTTCAACAACTACGACAATCAGTACACTGTATTGGATAAAACCACGGGTACTGCCAAGGATAGGTATGCAGCGGACGAGTTGAAGATTGCTCCTGCGTTGGAGATTTCTATGGACATCTATCTCGACCCTTCCTGCTACAGCGTTGATGAAAGTATCAGAAAAACGGCAATGGTATCCTTTGTGGGAACTACCTATCAGGACTTCCGCAATATCTCCAGCACAAACACCGTCAACAAGAGCGGTGCCTATAAAGTTCAGCCGGGTATTGAGGTACATTCCTACAATGACGCTTACACGGCGTCCTCGGGACTGGCATATTCAGATCCGAAGGTGGGCACTTGCTATTACCCCGACACCTTCATCTACTTCATAGCAAGAAAGACCAAGACCGGCGGCGGTGCAGGCGGCGGAACGCCGACTCCTACCCCGTAACAGCAGTTTAAGCTGTATGAAGCGGTTTGGTCGCTAAAAGGCAGTACGACATTTGCCGTACCGCACACAAGACGCAAACAAAATCGGGGCGAGATTTCGCTCGCCCCGAATTTTTGTGATAATTTTTGTAATCTCAGAACAATCCGATATACCAGCCAATCAGCGGCAGTCCGAAGAACCACGCAGCGACAATTCCCAGTGCGAGGAACGGGCCGAATACCATTCTGCGGGAGTACTTCACCTTTGTGATTTGGTCCGCACGAATGTAAATTTTGAAGCCGCCCTCACGTTCGTCCGAGATGTTCTCACGAAGCATACGGCTGAGTGCAGATTTGTCGGGCAGTCCGTGCCAAACCTTTTCGTCGAGGAATTCCCATTCGATGTCGGGATCTCCCTCGCTGATGCTGCCGACTATGATGTCGTCGCAGCCCTCTCTTACGAAACCGATATCTCGGTCAAGCTGGTTCTGATACCAGTCAAGGGCAAGTTCGCGGATTTTCTCCGTAACTTCCTGCTCCGCTTTCTTGTCGCGAAGCTTCTTGACGACTCCGTAAACCGAGCCTGTCACGATTCCTACAAGCAAAGCCACAAACACGCGGTAGCCAAGCAAAAGTGCTGCACCTGTCATAAGCTGCAGGTCGCCGCCGCCCATGCCGCCGATAAGTACGAGAAGTCCGAACAGGACGAGTACGATTCCCGCAGCGATAAGCCGTTCACTCCACGGAGTACTTGGGAAAACCCATATCGCAGCAATGCCGAGCACGCCGATTGTGATGCTGCACCAGTAGGGAATCTCAAAGTGGTCTATATCCACGAAACTCAATACGATAAGCACCGCGAACATTACCGCGGAATAGGGGAGCATCCACACCTTACCTGTCCACGCAATGTCCCCCGAGTACTGATACATAAGCCAAGCTCCACAGTAGAGCACGGCACAAATCGACTCCACAATCATATAGCGGGGCGATATCTTCGACTTGCAGTAGCGGCATTTTCCACCGAGGAAAATCCAGCTGAAAATCGGGAACATATCGTACCAAGCAAGCTGATGACCACAGGAGAAGCAGTGTGACGGCTCGGTCACAATCGACTGCTTAAGCGGAGTCCGCAGGATAACGACGTTTAAGAAGCTGCCGATTACGGAGCCCAGCACAAACGCCATCACAGCGGAAAAGATTTGAATGGAAATGGGCATACAAGACCCTCCTTCTGTTAGAATAATCCTATTATAGCACAAAATCACTGAATTTGCAATACATTTGCAGTGAGGATACGAGATTTCCACACCACTCTTTGTTTTAAAAACCGCCTCGATATTCTCGGCAATGAAAATATATTTAGGTCGAAAGGAAGATAGTTATGGCGGGACCTGTAAAAAACCTACCTATTGGACAAATTCTTGTTGAGAGCGGATTCATTAACGAAGACCAGCTCCAGAAAGCTCTTGCAAAGCAGAAGACAAGCGGCAAGAAGCTCGGAGATGTAATGCTTGAGATGAACCTCGTTTCCGAAACGCAGCTGGCTCAGGCGTTGGCAATTCGTCTGAAAGTTCCGTTTGTGGATTTGTCGTCAATTCAAGTTAACACAGAGGCTGTTCAGAAAATTCCTGAGGCTATTGCACGTGAAAAGTGCGTATTCGCGTATAATATCGTCAACAAAACCAGATTGATGGTTGCCACCAACGACCCCATCAACTTCTACATAATCGATGAGCTGAAGGTTGCTATCAATGCAAATGCAGCCCCCGGGCAGGCAAGCAACCTTGAAGTTATTCCGCAAATTTCAACCAAGACGCAGATTGAGGCGGCTATCAATAAGTACTACTCGTCGTCAGCGATGGATAAGACGATGAGCGAGCTTGAGAACGAGTCCGGTGGCTCTGACAATGCCGCAGCACAGGCAGCTGCAGCCCTCGAGTCTGAAAACCGTATTGATAATGCACCTATCGTTAAGCTCGTTAATATGATGGTAGAAACCGCATTCCGTCTGGGGTGTACCGATATTCATATAGAAGCGTTCAAGGACAGAACCCGCGTCCGCTTCCGTATTGATGGTGAACTTGTAGAGCAGGATATGAAAATTCCGCCCGAGTTCCATAACCCGATTATCACACGTATAAAGATTCTGGGCGGTATGAACATCGCCGAACGCCGTATCCCGCTTGACGGACGTTTCGGTACCCGTATCGACGGCATAAACCTCGATATGCGTGTCAGCACGATTCCCTGCGTATACGGCGAAAAGTGCGTTATCCGTCTGCTTTCCACTGCGGACGACAAGGCACGTAAGATTACCGACCTCGGTATGACGGACTATAACTACAAGATGTACAAGGAGATTATCCGCTGCCCTAACGGAGTAATGCTTGTTACAGGCCCTACCGGTTCGGGTAAATCCACTACCCTTTACGCAACACTCGGTGAGCTTTCTCAACCGAACGTAAACATCGTAACGGTTGAAGACCCTGTCGAAAAGAAAATCGACGGTGTAAACCAGTGTCAGATTAACGCAAAGGCGGGTATGACCTTTGCGGCGGCTCTGCGTTCAATTCTCCGTCAGGACCCGGATATCATAATGGTCGGTGAGATTCGTGACGGTGAGACCGCCGATATCGCTATCCGTGCCGCTATCACGGGACACTTCGTTCTCTCCACACTGCATACCAACGACGCTGCGACTACAATCACACGTCTTGTTGATATGGGAGTAGCACCTTACATGGTTGCCTCCTCCGTT
>JBJESA010000047.1:0-4296 GCA_051882535.1 Oscillospiraceae bacterium | reverse complement strand
AGGCTTTGTGCCTGCCGTGGTGCCGTTGACGAAGTAGATGTGCCTTTATCGACAGACTGAAAGCACGGCTTTCACCGTGCTTTTTTATTCTGTCAATTCTCCTGTTCCAAGGTATTTGCCTTATTTTGTCCGTCTTTTGTGCCAATGCAGACTGCGAAAACTATTATCACCGCCAAAATGCCCAGTCCGATATTTGCGAATGGGGGGAATGCCAATCTATAGCCGTCCGCACCCTGCACCGACTGAAAATATTTATTCGCCTCAGCCGAAGTGAAAACAATCCACTGCGAAACCTCGCCGCCAAGAAACAGCTTCGCTGCCGATGTGCCCAGCAACGCCGAGAGCGTCAATGCCGCCGTGCCTGTACCCCAGCCGCAAAGCAGCTTCCGCGTCAGCTTGCCCTCGTTTCCCGTGAGCACTTGACCCATCATCACGAAAAACACTCCGCCAAACACCGCACACAATACTTCAATCAGATATTCGGGAATTGCAGCCACTACCATTTTAGTCATAAAGCAGAACACTCCCCGCAGCACGAAGAAGATTCCGCCAAAAGAGTACGCGAACCCCAGTCCGGGCGTAATTTCTTTCTTGTACAAGGTCACAAACGCACATATAACAAACAACGCCGCAAAAACAAATCCCACCACCATAAAAACAGTGGAAACAATGCCGATTTTTGTTGTCAGCACCGCGTCATAAGCCGCACCAACACCGACTGCAAGCAGCCCGAAGCCTACCGCCACAGCACTCTTGCCCGACAAACGGATTCCGGCGGCAGCGTTCTCCTCGCTTTTCTTGGGAGAAGCCGCAAAAACCGCAGCCAGCACAGCCGAAACCGCAAGCACCCCGAAGTACAGCACATTGCAAATGACCTCGTAACCGTGATTTATGCTTCCCAGCTTCATATCCGTCTGTGATATTGTAAATAATCTTGCAATCGTACAAAGCACTATCCCAACCGCCATCACAATCGGAGTAACCAAATTTTTCTTACTCATATACCCAATCGGCTCCTCAAGCCATTAGCAAATCACTGATTAGTCACTGTGGCGTTTGCTCAATTCGACATAGGTCTTGTTGAGGTTGATTGCCTTGTAAGCAGGACGAATAATTCTCTTGCCGTTAATCATTTCTTCCATACGGTGAGCACACCAGCCCGCCATTCTCGCACAAGCGAACAATGCTGTGTACATCTCAACGGGGATTCTCAACATTTTGTAGACGAGTCCCGAATACATATCGACATTAGCACATATATGTTTAATGTCACCACGCTCCTCGGCAAACACCTTAGGAGTAAGACGCTCAATGCTGTCAAGCAGCTTGAATTCCGCCTCGAACTCCGTACCTGCTGCGAGCTTCATTGCGTTCTCTTTCAGAATAACCGCACGCGGGTCGGACAGCGTATAGACCGCATGACCCATACCATAGATAAGTCCTGACTTGTCGCCGACTTCCTTGCGGAGAATTTTGTGGAGATAATTGCTCACCTCTTCATCGTCAGTCCAGTCCTTAACGCCGGTCTTGACGTGGTCGAGCATCTGCATTACCTTGATATTCGCACCGCCGTGGCGAGGGCCTTTAAGCGAGCCGATTGCCGCGGAGTACGCAGAATACGCGTCAGTTCCCGAAGAAGAAACAGTACGGCAAGTAAATGTCGAGTTGTTACCGCCGCCGTGTTCCGCGTGGAGCATAAGGCACAGGTCGAGCAGCTTCGCTTCCTCGGGCGTATAGGTTCTGTCGTCACGGAGAGTGGAGAGAATACTCTCTGCAAGGCTCTCGTCCTTAATAAGCTGGTGCATTACCATGCTGTCGTTGTGATAGAAACGGCGAACCGCCTGATATGACGCAACCATAATCGCAGGGAGCTTGGAGATTACGGATACCGCCTGAAGCATCTCCGACTCGGGAGAATTGTTCTCGGGGTCGCTGTCGTAGCTATAAAGCGTCAGCACAGCCTGCTGCATTTTATTCATGATATTCGGGGACGGATTACGCATAATAACGTCCTCGATGAAGTAACGGGGCAGCTCGCGATATTCCGCAATTAGGTGCGAGAACGACTGCAGCTCACGCTCTGTCGGCAGAGTACCGAACAGCAGGAGATATACTACCTCCTCGTAGCCGTAACGGTTGTCCTTTTTTGCACCGTTTACGAGGTCACGCACATTGTAGCCGCGGTATATAAGTTCACCCTCGATAGGCTGCTTATCGCCCTCGCTTATAACATATCCGTGAACGCAGCAAACATTCGTAATTCCCGCAACAACGCCCGAACCATCGGAATTTCTCAGTCCACGCTTTACGCCAAACTTGGAGTAAAGGGAACTGTCGATAACGGAGTTTTTACAAAACTCCTCGCACATAGAACGAAGTCTGTCAGTTGACTTTAATTCTTCCAATTTGTTCATAAGTACACATCCTTTATAATCTATCTTTCACAAAGCCGACAGAAAACGGTATTTTTATTCTCTGCCAGCTATAACTACTTTTTATTATATCACATTCAAAATATAAAGTCAATAGGAAAAATGAAATTTCGGGATATAAAAAATTGCATAAATCACAGATGAGAATTTATTTGGAGGTAGTATGCCAAAGAAAGTATCAATTGTATCCGCAATTTCGTTGATTTTGCTGGTGGGGCTGATTGCAATTCTGGTGAAAGTCCGTCCACGTGCTGTCCCCGTAGATTCCGCTTTTCCCGCACAAGTAAGCGTACTTATTCCGGAGGAGAACACTATACTTCTGGTTAGTGCAGACGAATTCCTCACCGGCTGTATCCGCGGACTGATTCCGCACGGGGAAAGCCCCAACCCCGAAGCTCTCCGTGCCGTTGCCACCGCCCAAAAGACGCGTATTCTCTGCCATCTCCATTCTCCGCAGCAATCCACCGCCGCATTGGGTGCGGACTTTATCGCTGACGAGAATTTCCCCTACATCGGCGACAACGGCGACGCATCGCTTAACGAAAAGCTTCGCACCGCCGTAAACGAAGCACAGATTCTCACGATAAACGGCGAGGTGTTTGACGTGCCGATTTGCAGAATATCCTCGGGTAGAACAGACCCATCACCCTATTCCCCCTCAATGCCTATGCTGTGCGATATGGACGCGGAAGGCTTCGCCAGCCGCCACGCATTCACCTACGAAGAAGTGTGGCAGACTATGAAACCCGCCCGTGCCCCCAGCGATTGTGCAAAGTGGTTTGACAACGCCGTATACGAGGACACCGGTTCTCTGAAAAGCATTGAATTTTGCGGAGCGGAAATCAGCGGCGAGGAACTGCGAAGTCGTTTCAACCTCCCCTCCCGTGCGATTATGATTGAATTTTCGGAGGACGTGTTCTACTTCTCCTGTCAAGGGCAGGGCGACAATCGCGGAATGAGCGTCAACGCCGCGTTTTTCTTAGCAAAATCGGACTATTCCGCAGAAGAAATTCTGAGCCTGTTTTACCCCGAAACAAAATTGAGCCGCCCTCAAATATGAGGGCGGCACTGCTTGTCGATAAAGTCGTTTTTTTCTGCGAGAGGCACCCCTCCCCCTGCCCCCTCCCCCGAAGGGGGAGGGGGTCTGTTTTAAAGAATACGTGGGGGTGCTAACGCACCCCCACACCCCTGTTTTGGGGCTACGCCCCAAACCCCATGGATTTTTCAACAAACTGAGCCGCCCCAAAATATAAGTTAGCCGCCCTCAAATTACAAAGGGCGGCTAGATGTTTATTAAAGAGTAAGCCAGTCGGGTAAAACCACAGAAAGAGTTAAGTCGATTCCGCTCCGTTTCCCGTGCTTTTCCATAAGCCTGCGAATGTACGCAAACGTCCTGTCCTCGCCCTTTTCGGCGAGCATTGTGAGCAGCTTTTCAAGCAGCTCCGAGGTTTTCGGGTGAATTATACGCCGTGCCTTTCCCCGCTCGAAGTACTCCAGCGGAGCTTTATCGGTGTAGTTCTCCCCCATGTAAATCTTGCTTGCAGCCACACGGTCGCAGAACATCTCAATCACATACCGAAGCGGCATTTTAACGGGACTCACCAGCTTGGTAACAGGGTCATAGTCCGTCCAGTACTCGAAGTGGTGACGATTTCTGCCCTTGTGGTGAAGCCATGCGTCCGAGTAGCCCTTGGCGTCGCGTTCTGCCTCGTTCGGACTGCGTGTGCCGAGGTAATACTCCGCTCCCATCAGGAATTCTGTCGGAGAGTACTTGGACAAGTCGTGCAGAAGCCCCTGAATCGGTATTCCCGCCTTAATGCAATGCTCGATTACCTTGTGGCGGTGCTTTGTGATGGTCTTGAAG
>JBJESA010000046.1:0-4306 GCA_051882535.1 Oscillospiraceae bacterium | reverse complement strand
GAATAATCGACTGGTGAACAGCCCCACAATCGTCAGCACTGCTGCAAGCACAAATGTTGAGATAACCGAGGTGAATACGGCGGTTTTCATTCCCTTGTAGTCCTTTGCCCCGAATAGGGTAGAAATCACCACCGAGCAGCCGATATTCATTCCTGTGCCGATTGCGAGGAATATCATAGTAATCGGATAAGAAGCACCGATTGCCGCCAAAGCGTCTTTGTTGATAAATTGCCCCGCAATCACGCTGTCCGCAATGCTGTAGAGCTGCTGAAAAATAACGCTCACCAACAGAGGCAGCGAGTATTTCAATAAAATAGGTGCTACCGCACCCTTAGTCATATCTTTAACCATACTATTCTCCCAAGTGGATAAAATGGTAATTCCAATGGAACACCAACAAGTATTTTACCACTTTTCATGACGGTTGTCAAGAGCTGTGTTGACATAAATGCGGCAACGTGCTATAATAAAGAAAAAGAGTAGATTGGAGCAGTAATGAAAATCGAATATATACACGAGCCTACAGACTTGCAGTGCGGACAAGCGGTGCTTGCAATGCTCTGCGGGACATCTGTTGAGAACGTCTGCACCGAGCTCGAAAACGAGCGGGAAACCACACTTCGCGAGATGAAGCAGTATCTCACAGCACACGGAATGACGCTTTCTACCGAGCGAAAACAAGCCTCCGTCAAGAGCGACTTGCCGAAGTACGCCTTGCTAAGCCTTGAAACTCCACGCTGTTGGCATTGGTCGCTGTGCGTTGACGGCATATTCTACGACCCCGAGCACGGAGTTCTTGACGACTTTCCGCAGTCGCAGCGGAAGTATTATTGGGAAGTAATAAATTGCGATTTAAAAGGAGAATAAAATGGTAAGAGAGATAATTCACGACACGTTCTTTTTGCAGATAAAGTCCAAGCCCGCCGATGAGGGCGATTTGCAGGTCGCCGCCGACTTGCTTGACACGCTGAAAGCCCACGCTGCGGATTGCGTGGGGCTTGCGGCAAATATGATAGGCGTATCCAAGTGCGTAATCGCGTTCAACGATAATGGGGTGTTGACTGCAATGCTCAACCCCGAAATTATCAAGTTCTCCGAGCCGTTCGAGACGGAGGAGGGTTGCCTGTCGCTTGCAGGTACACGCAAAACCAAGCGTTACAAGAGCATAAAAGTCCGCTATCAAAACGAAAAGTTTCAGACACGCATTAAGACATTCACCGGCTGGACAGCACAGATTATCCAGCACGAAATAGACCATTGCAATGGAATTCTGATATAATTATATTTATGTCCACGCATAGCGATTGTGATATGATATAATCTCCCGCAGTTGTGACTTTATTGCCGGAACGTAACTCCCCTGTGTAGAACAGGGGAGTTACTTTAATTTAATGTTTGTAACACGATACACTTTGACCGGCAAAGCCTTTCCTTTAAGCGTCATATCTTCCTTGAAATCCGCATTTATTCTGTCCTTTACTTTCTCATAAAGTGCTTCACTGATAAGAATCTCTCCGCTCTCCGCTTTTGCTTCCAGCCGTGCGGCAGTGTTTACGGTATCGCCGATAGCGGTGTAGTCCATACGGGTATCACAGCCGATATTTCCGACCACCGCTTCTCCGCAGTTCAAACCGATACCAAAGCCCACGGTTCTGCCGTGCTTTTCAAGAAGCCGCTTTCCAAGTGCCTCGCCGCTGTCCCTGATGTCGATTGCGGCAGAAACCGCCTCGTACAGATAGTCATCAAGGTCGGTCGGGGCGTTGAATACCGCCATCGCCGCGTCACCGATAAACTTGTCCAGCATACCGGAGTGCTTGAATACGCAGTTTGTCACTTCGGACAGATATTCGTTAAGTATCTCGGCAACTTCTTCGGGGGAGAGTACCTCGGACATAGATGTGAATCCACGTATATCCACGAACAGAACGCAGATATCCCGCCGTCCCACGCCAAGCGTAAAATTGTATTCCTCGTCCTTTGCGAGTTCTCGGAGAACCTGCGGGGAGAGGTATTTCTCAAAACCTTGCAGAATACGCTTTTTCCTTACCACCTCATAGATGTACTTTTCGAGGAAGATTTCGACAGCGAATATGAATGCCACGATAAGCGGATAAATCAGTGATATGGAAATTCCGCACCGTGAAAGTATAAATCCCACCGCTATATCCACGATAAACAGCCAGACAACTGACAGAAAAGCAGGGTACATTCGCATTTTTCTTGCCGTGAAAACGTAAACCGCCACCAACAGTCCGGCTATCACCGCGTGAATTGCAAGCGGTGGTTTTTGCGACGTTTTCCCCAGCATAAGAGCACGGACGATATTTGCGTTGACCTCCACTCCGTACATATCCTGCCCTCTGTGTGCAGGCGTGTGGAATGAGTCCTGAAGTCCCGGTGCATACGCTCCCACCATCACAATTCGGTTTGCGAAAATACCCTTGTCAACCTTGCCCGATAGAACATCTTTCAGCGAAAAATGCTCAAACTCTCCCGGTTTGCCTGAGTAACCGAATAGGAACTGATTGCGGGAATTCGTTTTGGGAAAAATGGGGGATTCGCCGTTTGCTATGGTATATTGCCTGTAGATTTGGGCGGCGAAACTGTATCTCTTTTCGCCCTCATATTCCGTATACAGCTGTGCCGAACGCACAAATCCGTCACGGGAAACCTGTGCATTTGCAAATCCCGAATTCGTCACTTTGTCGAGTTCGGCAAAGGGGCGTTCCTCCATTGAGATATTCCAAGAGTCGTAGTATTGAGTTCCGTTTTCATAGACGATTGCACCGCGATATACAAAATTTGACGCCGTGATGATGTTCTTCCCCGTAAATGCGTCTACAAGTGCCTTGTCCTCAGCGGGGGCGGAATTTCCCGTGAATACGATATCGAATGCAAGCACAGAGGGAGAGTTTTCCTCGTCTGAAAACAGATATTCGGCGAGTTCTGCCGAGCGTTTGCGTGACCAGTCCGAGAGCGTTCCGTACTCTGCTAGGGTTTCCTCGTCAATTGCGATTATAGCAATCTCGTCACCCACTCCGTTCATCTGCGAGTATATCGTGTCGCACAGCATTGTGTCAAGCATATAGAACGGCTCTGTTATTATCAGAAGTGCGGTCAGCACTGCCGCCAACAGAGGCAAAAAATAATCTGCAATAACTGCAATCGGCTTTTTCATAATTCACCTCGTGATTATTCGGACAGACATTTTTCCAGATAATCCACCAGTCGCTTTTCTATCTTGCCGTCGTCTGCCATTTCGTGGAGAATTTGGAAAGCCTTGTCCTTGGGGAGCGGCTTCTTGTAGGGACGGTCGGTCGCAAGCAGTGCGTCACAGATATCCGCTACGGTGAGAATACGCACCTCAAGGCACAAATCTTCGCCCGAAAGACCGTGCGGGTAGCCCTTTCCGTTCAAGAATTCGTGATGCTGTGCCGCCCAACGTCCCACGTTCTTACTGAATGAACTGTTGAAGTGTACCTTTTCAAGTATTTTTTCGGTCATAAGTGCGTGGCTTTCCATAATGCGGCGTTCTTCGTCGGTGAGAGTGCCGCGTTTTATTTTAAGCATAGCCTTTTCTTCCTCGGTGAAGAACTTTATCACTTCGCCGTTGATGTTGTAGGAGTACTCGAACATCTCGTCAAGTTTTTCCACCATCTCATCATCAAGATAGCCGAGGAAATTTACTTCGGGGATAAATGACGCACAGTCGTTTACGTGTTCGCAAACGGTCTTGAATTCGTTTTCCGTTATCTGCCCTTTGAGAAACGCCACTTCGGACAGCAGTTTTATCTCGCGAAGTCTGCTGATAACAACGTCCAGTTTCCAGCCCAATCGGGTAGATTTGTTCATTACAGATGTCGGTATTACAAGCTTTCCGATATCGTGAAGCAGAGCCGCCATAATTAGTCTGTTCCGACGTTCTTCATCGAAGAAGTCGTTTTCCTTACCCTCGTTATGGAGAGTGTTGATGTGGTCGGCAATCATTCCGCAGTATTCTGCTACTTTGCGGGTGTGGCTTGCGTTGTAGGGAGTGCGTTGGTCTATTGCCTCCGTCATTGCCTCGGTAAACGACCACATCTGCTCGTTGAGTTCACGCATATATTCCATATTTTCCAATGAAATAGCCGTCTGCGAACCGAGCGAGCGGATTATACGCTCCTCTTCCGCAGTGAACGGACGCACCTCCCCATTCGTTTGTGCATTGATGAGCTGCAGAACACCGATAGTTTCATTTCTCTTGTTGAGTAGGGGAATAGTAACCATCGACCGGGTGTGGTAATTGTGGAGAATATCATATTGTTTA
>JBJESA010000045.1:0-4336 GCA_051882535.1 Oscillospiraceae bacterium | reverse complement strand
TGATTACTGTCGCCCCTCACGTAGGGGCGTGGATTGAAATTACACAGGTGCGAGAAAAGGCGAAATAAATGCACGTCGCCCCTCACGTAGGGGCGTGGATTGAAATCACAAAACGCGGCTTGACGCCCTTGAAACCAACCTTGAACTTCGATACCCTCGTCGCCCAGAAAGAGGGACTTGTGTCCGAAGCTGTGAAGGGTGCATACAAAACAGGCTACTACAAGAGTTGTTTTGAGGTTCAGCGGGGCTTTAATGTGGGCTTTGACATCGGGCAGATTGATGAGGACAAGCTCGAAAAGCTGATTCGCAAGCCGTGGGCGGTGGACGGTTACAACTTCTCCGAACGGATATGGTGGGACAAAAACAAGCTGCTTAATCTGGCACACCAAGAGATAACGAAGTCCGCAATGCTGGGGAGCAGTCCCGATAAAGCAATCAAGGCGATTGCACAAGCGATGGGGACTTCGGAATTCAACGCACGGCGGCTGGTAATGACAGAAAGCTCGTACTTTCACGCACTCGGCGAGAAAAAGATGTACTCGGAATTCGGGTATGAGAAGTATGAGGTTATTTCTTCTCACAGTGCCGCGATAAAGACGTGCGAACTCTGTGCGGAGATGGACGGTAAGATTTTCCTCACAAGGGATTTTGAGCCGGGACTGAATGCCAATCCGTTCCACCCGAACTGCCGCTGCACAACAATCGCATTCGACCCCGATGACGACCTTGAGGATATGAAGTCGGGAGAACTTGATTATGAGCAGTGGTATAAGAAATATGTTGAGGGCAGAGAACAGCCGAAACTTGAAAGCAAGGACAGGGCGGCGGTGGAGATACCAAAACAGCCGGTAAGCCCTGCACCGGTGATTGCTAAACCTGTGGAAATTGATGCAGAAGTATTGACAGATACGCCGGATAGTGATATAATAGGTGTAGATGATAATATGCAGCGGTTCAAGGAAAAGCTGAATAACGGACTTGTAAACACTACTATTGATAAAAGAAATCAGCAAAACCATACGCTCTCTGTAGCTTGGTTGAATAGCGTTAAACAGGCTTTTAATGCAATTGCTTCTGGGAAAAGTGTAACACCTAAAAGTCGATTGTTTAAACAGTATGCCCCTCAGCTGCTTGCTGACGCATATTGCGGAAAAGGAAGACTTGAGTATAGGGTCGGCAGTAATAATTTCGATGAGTTTGTCGAATTGCCTTTTGACGTTGGAGTTACTTTTGAAAAGTCAACAAGGAAGTATGTGAAAACAAAAGTGCTTCAAATTAAGTATTCAGACAAAGGCGTTCACCTATTCCCAACAAAGGAGATGAGAAAGTAATGGCTTTTGATAGAAATATAGACATTATTGAAGGCAATCGTGCAAAAATCAAATGCATTAACGGAAAAACCTATATTGGCATAGGCATTGGAGATTGCCTTGTAACTAATGACGAAGGTGAAGATGAGGACGGTCTGAGGTTCGAAACAGATGATGGTGAAAATCTTCTCTTTGCCGAAAGCGATATACTGGATTTTGAATTGTTGAATTAAACACCCTGTATAAAAACAGGGTGTTTTTGGGGAAACGCAGCGTAGCGAGAGGATATGCAAGATCTTCCGAGGGTAGTTAGGTGCAAATCTTCCTCGGAAAAAGCACCAGCAGGGGCAGGACCTGCCGTTTCCACAAATATTATAAAGCGTCCTTCGGGACGCTTTTTCTATGCCAGAAAGGAGGTGCAGAGATGATTATTCCATATAATCAAACGCTTTTTCTATGCGTAAAAGCCGCGGGGAGTTACCAGTGAACCGCGGCTGACTTTTTCAAGGCTCGGGGGCATTCCTCTGTTCCCCGAGCAATATGGCGGTGTAACAATGACAATAGGAACGGCAACTACCGCTCCCGTGGGTGGAAATCCCGCCACCGCCTACATTCGTTCGAGAAGCACTCCAACAGGGGTGCTTTTCTATTGCCTAAAGTCGGGCATTTATCGGCTTAGTTCCTGCGGCGGCAGGCTTAAACACGTATTGTGACACAACACATCTAAAATGGAGGTAAACTATGGATTTTCTCAAGGACATTTTCGGGGACAAGGCTCTGACTTATGCCGAACTCGAAGCAGCACTCAAGGACAACAAGGACGTAAAGCTCGCAAATCTTGCGGCGGGCGGGTCTTGAAAAATCTGCCCAACAGATGTATAATGAGAGTGAGGTGAGCTTATACAGATTGATTGAAATTACGGAGTCAACTCTTAATTCTGATAAGCCGTACATTGAAAGAAGAAATTTTCTTGAAGATTGGAGAGGTGGAATAAGTTTGAAAACACTATATATTTCAGATTTGGACGGAACGTTATTGCGAAGTGATGAAACCATTTCGGAATATACAAGCGATGTTATAAATCGCATTACGGATAGGGGAATACTTTTTTCTTACGCAACCGCAAGGTCGCTGATAACGGCAAAAAAAGTCACAGGAGCGATAAAAGCCCAAATCCCACTGATTACCTATAACGGAACGTTTATATTCGATAATGTAACGGAAGAAATTATTGCCGCAAACTTTTTTGACCATTCTGTAGTTGATTTGCTGGAGGATTTATTTGCGAATCAAGTTTATCCTATTGTCTACGCGTTTGTAGATGGAAAGGAGAAGTTCTCTTTTCTGCCCGAATTGTGTACAAGAGGAATGAATACCTTTCTTGACAGCCGAAAAGGGGATGTCCGTACAAACAGTGTGATGACAATAGATGATTTGAAAAAAGGCGATATCTTTTATATCACTTGTATTGACTCTCCGGAAAAACTACAGCCTTTATATGAAAAATACAATGAGAGCTATCATTGTGTATACCAAAAGGATATTTATTCAAAGGAACAATGGCTGGAATTTCTGCCGCGGGGAGCATCTAAAGCAAATGCAGTCAAGCAATTAAAGACTATGATGAAGTGCGACAGAGTAGTTGTATTCGGAGACGGAAAAAACAATATAGATATGTTTGAGCAGGCTGATGAAGCGTATGCAGTTCAAAATGCCCATGAGGATTTAAAAAAATATGCTACGGCGATAATTCAATCGAATGACGATGACGGAGTTGCAAAGTGGCTCGAACGAAATGTAATCTGACGAATTGGGGAAGTTTTGATTAATGGGAAAACCCAATTAAAATAGAGGTATAATTTATATTAAGATGATGCTGCACAAATGCTTTTATCACAAAAAATTCACATAAAAACTTCAAATTATCTATTTACTTTTTTGAAAAAATGTGATATAATACAGGTATCAAAATAATTAAATTATGTGGGAGGATAATCTTATGAAAAAGTATAAATGTCTGGTTTGCGGAGAGGTTTTTGAGGTTGCTGACGGCGAAGAGGCTGTATGCCCTCGCTGCAAGGCAAAGGGTGAAAAGCTCCAGCCTGTTTCGGGCGGAAAATATGCCGGAACAAAGACCGAGCAGAATCTGCTGGAGGCGTTTGCAGGCGAATCTCAGGCGAGAAATAAGTATACCTACTTCGCTTCTAAGGCAAAGAAGGAAGGTTTCGAGCAGATAGCTGCACTCTTCCTCAAGACTGCTGAAAACGAAAAGGAACACGCCAAAATGTGGTTCAAGGAGTTGAACGGCATTGGCAGCACAGCCGAGAATCTTGCCGCAGCAGCTGATGGCGAAAACTTTGAGTGGACGGATATGTATGAGGGCTTTGCCAAGACCGCAGAGGAGGAAGGTTTTCCGGAACTTGCGAAGAAATTCCGTCTTGTTGCCGCTATTGAGAAGCACCACGAGGAGCGTTATCGTGCATTGCTGAAAAACGTGGAAATGGCACAGGTGTTTGAGAAGAGCGAGGTCAAGGTTTGGGAGTGCCGCAACTGCGGACATATTGTTGTAGGAACAAAGGCTCCCGATATTTGTCCCACTTGTGCTCATCCGCAGAGCTATTTTGAAGTAAACGCTGAAAATTATTGATTACAAAAATTGAGCACGTCCGATTTCGGGCGTGCTCATACTATTGTAAAGACACATCGGTTTTGCAAGCAGTACACTTGGCAGGCACAAAAGCACGGTGCAGATGCCACACAGCTAAGAGCGGTTTTTCCGCTCTTTCAGTCTGTCGAAAAACCTTTTGGGGGCTGGGGGCTTGCCTCCAGAACGGGGGAGTGGGGGTGCGTTAGCACCCCCACGGAATAAGAAAAATAGCCCTCTCCCCCTTCGGGGGAGGGGGTTTGGGGTGGGGGTGCCTCTCGCAGAAAAAAGACTTTTTCGACAAGCTGTAAGAGCGGTTTTTCCGCTCTCAGTCTGTCGAAAAACCACCCTTTGACAAGTGCAAAAGGCGGTTTTAAATTA
>JBJESA010000044.1:0-4340 GCA_051882535.1 Oscillospiraceae bacterium | reverse complement strand
AATATTCAGCACATTCGGCCGAATGGTATCCTCCCCGATAAGCATCACCTGTTGGTAGACCGTGCCGCTCACAACCTGTGAATTGTTGAGAGCACCCGAAGCTAGCATATTCAATGAAAGTGGGCGAGAATTTGCCTTTCCAAGCTCGTCAAAGCCGTATACAACAAAAAACCCGCCCGCATAAATCATCAATGCAAATAGTACAAAAGCGATTATTCTTTTCATAGCAGTCAAATAATATGGATTCCGTAACCAAATCGGTCAAGCGGACAAATCATAAGCGTCTTGAACATTATAAAGTCGTATTCGTCCATTCCAAAAGGAATAGTTCCCGTGAAAGAACTCCAATCGCCCGAGAAGTCGCCAAATATCTCATAAAACCGCTCCCACTGAGAAAAGCTGGTCATCGGGAAGCTCGTCAAAGAGAAGCTGCTAGAAACGAACGACCCGCTTGAATACCCCCTGAGATACTCCCACAGCCATTCCCACTCCCACTCGGAGAAACTGGTACCAAAGAAACTGGTTATATTGAACGAGCCGAATCTCCCGCTGAGATAAGCCAAAAACGAGCCAAACTCAAAAGAACCGGAGTAAGACCCCGCCGCAAACGATGAATTCGTGAATTTAAACGAATTCGGCATCTTAAAAGAGCCAACGCAACCCGAAACGCCCGAAACGTTTTGAACCTTAGCCGAAGTATTTTTCTTCGGAGAAGTGCCGTCCAGCTGCTTTACAGGAAGAGGATTTCCGTTGAAAATCCCGACAATCTTCTCATTCAGAGCCGGATCGTCGTGAGAGAGTTTTGAGAGAGATGCAGCGTATTTCTCGCCACCGTGTTCCTCCAGCCACTCGATAAGGCTTCCCGCAAGGAAATACCCACGCAGAGACGCAACGTCAAGATTATCGGAAATCTGAGCCGCAGAATTTATTTTCTTTCTGTTCAGCCACAAAGAACAATCCACAGTCCAAATTCCCCCTTTCAAATTCGATGTCAAATTTCATCACTATCATACATATTAATTATATCATAAAGTGAAACGGTTTTCAAGGGATTTTAATAAAAAATTTGTTAAACTCCGAAAAATATTTATAACACTACTTGACATATTTGTGCAGATATGATAAAATAAGTATAGATTAAGGCGAACAGCGTTGTCGCAATAAGGCGAAGACGCAAAATTCAAGACGTTTTAGGAGGAATCATTATGGCAGACAAGGATAAGCTCGAAATCTACCAGGACAAAAAGGGCGAATGGCGTTGGCGTAGAAAGGCTTCTAACGGCAAAATCGTAGGTGCTTCCAGCGAAGGCTACTCCGACAAGAAGGCTTGCGAAGAAAACGCTAACAGAAAGAACGACAAGGACAAGTGGGAATTCTACACCGACAAACGCGGTGAGTTCCGCTGGCGTAGAAAGGCTTCCAACGGCAATATCGTTGGTGCAGCAAGCGAAGGTTACTCCGACAAGAAGGCTTGCGAGGAAAATGCTCGTCGCAATGGCTGGAAGGGCTGATTTAAGTTAATTTCGGTATTTTTCCCCCGATTGAAAAATCGGGGGTTAAGTAAGTTTGAGTGAGGTGGTAATACGAAAAACAAATTCAAACTGCATCTTAATATTATAATTGCATGCAGTTTTATTGCATTAGTACTGCTGCCTGCACTGTTCGTCTACACGAGATTGACGAACACTCAGCTTAGCTCATACATAACTCAAACGCTTGACGAAATTTCTGCACATAATGTAACTTCCATTAACGATAGAATCAGTAGCGACCTTATTCTGATGGACGAGATTGCCGACCGCACCTCCCTATCCTCGCAAAGCATTGAAGAACTTATGAAAAAGCTCTCAGTTTCATCAGGTCAGCATGGATTTAAGCGAATGGGAATCGTTGATAAGAGTGGCGTGGTGTATTCTACGGATAACGTTTCTCTTGATATCTACGACGAGGATCACATTCTCAGAGCTTTTGCCGGTCAGAGCGTGGTATCGGACGTATTCCCCGATGATGTCGATGGTAAACCGATTTTCGTTTATACTGTGCCGATTTTTGATGAAACGGGCGTTTCGGTGGAAGCGGTGCTGTTTGCTACGTGCGATACTCAAAGTTTCCGTACCCATCTGTCAGAGTCAGCGTTTAACGGCGAGGGGTATTCCTATATTGTCAAGGCAGACGGAACCACCGTTACCAGCTCGGCACATCCCTCATCTTTCAAGCAGATGAAAAATGTATTTGACTCAATGCTTGCAAGCGGCGACAACGAAGAAGCCGTGAATAAAATGCGTGCTGATATGGCAAACGGAGAACAAGGCAGCATAATTTTCACGAATACAGGCATAAAAAAATACCTCAATTATGAGTCGCTGGGAATAAACGATTGGTATATTCTGAGCGTTATCCCCGTAGATGTGATGAACACTTATCGTAACAACATTATGTTCCTCACTTATATCGTTATTGCTATTATTCTGGTGGTAACGGTTATACTTACTGCTTCCCTTATCCGTGCGGAAAAGACCAAGACAAAACAACTGGAAGAGGTTTTGTATGTCGATAACCTTACCGGCGGCATAAGTTTCACAAAGTTCTGTCTTGACGCTCCGAAGATGATTGAAAAAAGCACCGAAAAGGCTGCCTGCATTATGGCAGACCTTGACAACTTCAAACTCATCAACAATCTGTATGGGCACGCGGAGGGCGACAAAACCATTCTCCATACATACAAGGTATTCAAGAACATTATTGGCGACAAAGGACTGCTGACTCGTCGTGTCGCGGATAGGTTTTACGCTCTCATCTTCTTCAATGACGAAGAAGAACTCAACAATACGCTTATGAGCTTCATCACGAAGCTGAAAACCTCCTGGAATAACCACGACGCAGACTATATACTCAGCCCCGCAATCGGCGTCTGCATTGTAGACAGTGCGGAGGATATTGAAACAACGGCAAACAACGCCACAATCGCCCACGATGGCATTGACCGCGACAGTGGACGTATTGCATTTTATGACGATGTTCAGCGTGACAGAATGCGTAACAACAAAGTTCTTGAGGATAAGATGGAATACGCACACAGAAATCACGAGTTTGTGCCGTTTCTCCAGCCTAAGTATAACGCCCAAACAGGAAAAATCTGCGGTGCCGAAGCACTGATAAGATGGCGTAATGCTGACGGAAGTATCACCTACCCCGACCGCTTTATCCCGCTTGCCGAGCGTAATGGCTTTATTCGCGTGCTTGACCGGGATATGTTTGAATCGGTGTGCAAGCTGCAGCGAATGATTATCGACAGCAAGCTGCAGGCAGTGCCGATTTCCGTCAATGTATCGCGTCAGCTGATGTACGAAACGAGCTTCGCAGACGACTACGTGGAGATTCTCAAGCGATATGGGCTTTCCCCCGATACGATTGAGCTTGAGATAACAGAAAGTGTACTGTTTGACGACTTCGATGGGTTCAGAGTGATTATTGACACGCTTCGCCAGAACGGATTCAAGATTCTTATGGATGACTTCGGAACCGGCTATTCTTCATTAATGATGCTCAGTTCTGTTCCGATTGACAACTTGAAACTTGATAAGTCATTTATCGACCGTTTTGAGGACGAAAAGGGAAAGAAAATCATCAATTGCGTAATTGAACTCGCAAAGTCGCTTCAATTGCCGATAACCGCCGAGGGTGTGGAAACAAGCAGTCAATGCGACTTTCTCAAAGAAAGAGGCTGTGACATCATTCAAGGCTATTATTTCTCTAAGCCTGTGCCACAGGATAGGTTTGTGGATATGCTAAAGGAGAATATGGACGATGACGTTCCACAAATAACCGAATAACAGTGAATCCCCGTGATTTCATTCACGGGGATTTCGGTTTTTAGAATATTAAGAATTGCTCACTTGAATGAACTTTTCAAGAGTTTCGTATGCCTTGCCCGAATCAATAAGTTCTGCCGCCAGCTTGATTCCATCAGTCATCGACTCCGCCTTGCCTGCAATATACAGTGCCGCACCGGCATTCATCAGCACTGCATTACGTTTGTGTCCCTGTTCGCCCTTGAGGATTCTACGGGTGATTTCGGCATTCTCGGCAGGGTCGCCGCCAACGAGGTCGGACTTTTGGCAACGCTCAAAGCCGAAATCTTCGGGAGCTATCGTGTAGGACTTGAACCAGCCGTCCTTAAACTCGCAGACCGCAGTATCCGCAGACAGCGAAATTTCGTCCAACTTGTCACGGCCGTACACAACCATACCACGCTTTACACCAAGGTTGATAAGTACCTGAGCCAACGGCTCTACAAGATATTCGTCATACACGCCCAGCAGCTGCATCTTCGGTGTAGC
>JBJESA010000043.1:0-4387 GCA_051882535.1 Oscillospiraceae bacterium | reverse complement strand
AAACTCTTGACAAAGCAAATAAAATTTGATATAATGTTAATGTTGTAAAATTTGATCCACTAGCTCAGGCGGTAGAGCACCTGACTTTTAATCAGGGTGTCCCGGGTTCGATTCCCGGGTGGATCACTTTTTTATATCACGATTTGTGAAACACAGGTTGTGATGAATTATATTCGCGCCCGTAGCTCAGCTGGATAGAGCAGTAGCCTCCGACGCTACGTGTCGTGCGTTCGAATCGCATCGGGCGTACCAAAACATGATGCGATGATGCTTTTCATTGGAATTAGTTCGGTGAATTGCGATGTTTGCCGATAGTGTGCAATTCCCATTAAAATGGGAATTTTTTCTTTATAGGGGAGTTTTTTATGGCTAATAACGATCTTCATGCAGGACACCGTTCGAGAATGTTCAAAAAGTACTTTGAAAACGGCATAAACTGTTTTGAAGACCACGAGAAACTTGAGATTTTGCTTTTCTACATCTTCACCAGAATAAACACAAATGATTTAGCCCATATGCTTCTTAATCGCTTTGGCTCGCTGAACGGCGTATTAAATGCACCGGTATCCGAACTTCAGGAGATAGACGGTATAGGTGCCAATGCGGCTCTTAAAATCCACTTTCTTTCTGATTTTTTCCAGGAGTTAGAAAAGGTAGAACCGAAGCTTATTGTTCTGGAAACTGTCAAGGATACCGCTGACTATTGCCGCACCATCTTTAGTTTCAAAGCCGAAGAACAAATGACTGCTTTATTTCTTGATAGAAACCATACTTTAATTGGCACCTATAACATAAAAGACAATCGCCCGAATTCTGTTACCATCAATACAGCAGAGTTTTCCAAGAAAGTAATCGAATCTAAATGCTCATACGTTATTCTTGCCCATAGTCATATCACTACGCCCGCATTGCCTTCTGACAGCGATTTTATTACTACCAGAAAAATCGCCAATACGCTCAAATTACTTGGAGTGGAACTTCAGGATCACTTAATTATAGGCAAAACAACCGAATATTCGTTCCGAATGTCAGGGCAGTTGAAAGATATCTGGCCCTAAATGAGTTATGGATAATTTTATCAGGGAGATTTATGGATAGATTTGAACTTCACTCCGAATACAAGCCCACAGGCGATCAGCCCGACGCTATCGCCGCACTGTCCGAAGGTATTCTTAACGGTGATAAGGAACAAACTTTGCTTGGCGTTACAGGCTCCGGCAAAACCTTCACCATGGCGAACATAATCGCGAATGTCAATAAGCCTACCCTTATTCTTGCACATAACAAGACGCTCGCGGCTCAATTGTGTGCGGAGTTTCGCGAGTTCTTTCCTAAGAATGCTGTCGAATTCTTTGTAAGTTACTATGACTACTATCAGCCCGAAGCATATATTCCCTCCACTGACGCATATATCGAAAAAGACAGCTCGATAAATGATGAAATCGACCGTCTTCGTCACTCGGCGACTGCGTCTTTGGCAGAGCGTCGCGATGTTATCGTAGTATCAAGCGTTTCCTGCATCTATTCGCTGGGTAGTCCCGAGGATTACCGCGGGAATGTGCTGTCTATAAGACAAGGTCAGGAAATTTCACGTGACGATGTTATTGCAAAACTTGTGTCAATGCAGTACGAGCGTAACGAGATAAATTTTGTCCGCAACAAGTTCCGCGTTAAAGGCGATACTGTAGAGATTTTCCCTGCAGGGAGTATGAACGAACAAGCTATTCGTGTGGAATTTTTCGGTGATGAAATCGACAGAATTTCCGTGTTTGACGTTGTAACCGGAAATGTGCGTGCCACCTTGCTTCACGAGATGATATTCCCCGCTTCTCACTATATTATCGGCAGAGATAAGATGGAAGAAGCACTTGCCGAACTTGAGCAGGAGCTTGAGGAACGAGTAAAATTCTTCACTGACAACAACAAACTTATCGAAGCACAGCGTATCGACCAAAGAACCCGCTACGATATGGAAATGCTCCGCGAAATCGGAACTTGTAAGGGTGTTGAAAACTACTCTCGTGTACTTGCTCGCAGACCTGTTGGCAGTACGCCGATTACTCTTATCGACCACTTCCCCAAGGATTTTCTGCTGATGGTAGATGAGAGCCACGTTACTCTCCCGCAAGTTCGCGGAATGTTCGGCGGAGATGTCGCACGGAAGAAAAACCTCGTTGACTACGGATTCCGTCTTCCCTGTGCTTACGATAACCGTCCCCTTAATTTTGACGAGTTCTATGACAAACTCAATCAGGTGGTTTACGTTTCAGCAACTCCGGGCGATTTTGAACGAGAACATTCTACCCGCATTGCTGAACAGATTATTCGCCCTACCGGACTGCTTGACCCCGAGATAATTGTTAAGCCTACCGAGGGACAGATTGAAGACCTTATTTCCGAGATTAATACACGAATTGAGAAAAAGCAGAGAGTTCTTGTCACTACACTCACCAAGAAGATGGCAGAGGACTTGACGCAGTATCTCGACAAGGCTGGTATCAAGGTTCGTTATATGCACCACGATATTGACACTATCGAGCGAATGGAGATTATTCGTGATTTGCGTTCGGGAGAATTTGATGTTCTGGTGGGAATCAACCTGCTCCGTGAGGGACTGGATATACCCGAGGTTTCGCTTGTAGCTATCCTCGATGCGGATAAGGAAGGATTCCTCCGTTCCGAAACCTCGCTTGTACAGACAATAGGACGTGCCGCACGTAATGCGGAGGGAACTGTCATAATGTACGCTGACGAAGTTACTCGTTCTATGGAAGCGGCAATCGTTGAAACGCAGCGTCGCCGTGAAATCCAGCAGAACTACAACACGGTAAACGGAATAATACCTAAAACTATTGTAAAAGAAGTCCGCGACGTTCTCGAAATCACGAAGAAAAATGACAAAAAGAAGCCGAAAGGCGATTACAAGAAGCTCCCCCGTGCAGAACGCGAGAAGCTGATTAACCAGTATACCGCTGAAATGAAAAAGGCGGCAAAACTTCTTGATTTTGAACATGCGGCATATCTGCGTGATAAAATCAAGGAAATCAAGGGAGAATAAATCATGCTTATTTCGGACATTAACAAAATTAATTCAAAAGAAGATTTTATGAGTTTCCTTGGGGGGCTTGCTGAAAATTACCGTGATAGACCTAACGAATGGCAAACACTCTCAGTTGATGGATTTCTTGAAGCGTGTGCTTCATGGATTATGGATTTTTCGGAGTGTCCCCAGAATGATATAGACTGGGGTAGTATTGATTACAAGACATTTGCCAAAATATTATTTATGGGCAAATATTACGAGTAATCACAGAGAGGAAATTGGAATTGGCAAACGATAAGATTATTATTAAAGGTGCTAGGGAGCATAATCTCAATAATATTGACGTTACTATACCAAGGGACAAGCTGGTTGTTTTGACGGGAGTGTCAGGCTCGGGAAAAAGCTCGCTTGCATTTGATACTATTTTTGCAGACGGTCAGCGTCGCTATATGGAAAGTCTTTCGAGTTATGCAAGAATGTTCCTCGGTCAGATGGAAAAGCCTGATGTAGACAGCATCGAGGGACTTTCCCCTGCTATCTCCATCGACCAGAAAACAACCTCGAAAAATCCCCGTTCCACTGTTGGTACAGTAACCGAGATTTACGACTATCTTCGTTTGATGTACGCGAGAATCGGCGTTCCACACTGCCCCGTGTGTGGTCGTGAAATTCGCCAGCAAACGATTGACGAAATAGTGGATAAGGTAATGGAGCTCCCCGAAAAAACGAAGTTCCAGGTACTTGCCCCCGTAGTCCGCGGACGCAAGGGCGAGCACAAGAAAGAATTTGAAAGTGCAAAGAAGTCGGGCTTTTCAAGAGTACGCGTTGACGGTATTACGTATGATTTATCCGAGAACATCAATCTTGAAAAGAATGTAAAGCACTCAATTGAGATAATTGTTGACCGCCTTGTAATCAAAGACGGTATAAAGTCACGCCTTACCGACAGTATTGAAACTGCCGGTTCTCTTACCGATGGACTTGTGTATATTGATGTCATTGACGGTGAGGAACTGCATTTCTCACAGAGTTACTCCTGCCCTGAGCACGGAGTATCCATTGACGAGCTTGTTCCGAGAATGTTCTCATTCAACAATCCGTTTGGTGCCTGCCCAGAATGTACAGGACTGGGTGTCTACCGCAGAATCGATCCCGATTTGATTATTCCGAACAGCGGACTTTCAATCAGAGATGGTGCAATTAAGGCATACGGCTGGACATACAACGAGGGAACAATTGCGGCAATGTATTTTGACGCTATTGCAGAACGCCACAATTTTTCCGTGGACGAGCCTGTTTCCAATATACCCAAGAAAGCGATTGACGAGCTTTTATACGGTACAA
>JBJESA010000042.1:0-4394 GCA_051882535.1 Oscillospiraceae bacterium | reverse complement strand
ATCAAAGCCTTTCCATAGCTTTTTATCTTCTTCCATATCAATTCCGTGCCAAGCATTAATCCAAAAGAACATTGCATCCAGGTAATAATCAGCTTATACCATTGGGAATCAATAACTTCCTGCGGCATAATACCCACAGCGTTTGGGCCTAATATCATACCGACTATCAGCCATCCGAGTATGGACGGCATTTTTAGTTTTGAAATCAGTTTTCCCGCAATAAACGCTATTATCAATACGCCCAGCCATCTTAAAAAAAGCATTTCTTCATCTCCATTAATTACAATTTTTTAGCAGATTAGCTGTTTAATATTCATTATACCATAACCCCGAAGGGGTTATGGTATAATTGTCCATAACTGCACGGAGTGAGCGAAGCGAACGAATGTGCATGGACATAAAAGGTATAATAAACGCTCTGCGTTTATTATACCACATTTTTTCGAAAAAGTAAAGAGCAGAAGAAAAAAGGACAAACGGGAAAGGCGTTGTGCTTTCCCGCTTGGTTGTTTTGAGATTTTCCTCTTATCAAAATCACGTACCTGTAACTGCATAGGGGCTGTTATACATTGCTTTCAGCCGCTCTGTGGTGTTGTACTGTTCCCCGATACAGAATTCCTTCGACCAGCACATATAATACGCCCACGGCGTGTGCGACTGCTCCAGCAGCCGAATATCGGGAATATACCCCACTTCCGCAAGAGCAGCGACTTTATTCTCGGAGGTTGCCTTGATTAGCTTAAGGTAATCATCACGATAATCGGTTTGTGCATACTCCGACAAGTAAATATCCACGGAAATTACATCAACGTACTCATCGCCGGGATACCCCTCCGATAGGCGGCAGTTCCACACCCACAGCAGATTATTCAGATGGAGAACATTCGTGTAGTACTCAAACATAAGTTTGTATAACTCCATTGCGGTCTGCGGACCTTTTGCACCCCACCAGAACCAATCTCCGTCCGCTTCGTGGAAAGGTCGCCACAATATCGGAATGTCCGCTTGCTGAAATTTTCTCAGCTCCACAGCGATGATGTCCATATCACGATAGAACGCAATACGCTCGGGCGTTCCCTCTGTAAGGATTTTCGTCGCGTCAAAATAGGTGTTCTTGGCATAGAAGCTCTTATCTATGCCGCCCAACGGCGAAAACCAATGAAATGTAAGCGTTACGATACCGTGAGTTTCCTTTGCCCAGCGAAGAGCTGTTTCCATTGTATTGCGGTTCTCATACACTTCCGTCAGACATTCCTCAGTTGCATTCTCATAATTGATATTCGGAGAATACGCCAGCAGCTCAAATCCTCTGAGCCGAGGTTCTTTTCCGGTCTGCTTGCGGATATAGTCGATTTCTTCCATCGGATTTGTCTGAGTATGCTGACCGGTTATGATTGCTTTTCCCGCCGTTTCCGAAAGATAGTTCAACAATTGCTTTGTGGCTGCTGAAGCGTTGGGGTTTACTGTTTGCTGCATTTTGTTTCCTCCTAAGAAGCAGATGACAGTCTGCGAATCATTTCAATGCACATTCTGCCGTTGTGGTAGGGGCATTTCCAAGGGTGTGCCAAAGGCTGACCGGATTTAACGGTATTGTCGGGCGATATATCTTCTATCCATTCCCCTGTCTTTTTGTCGATAACGTATTTCTGAATATAATCCCAGACTTTTTCGGAAATTTGCAGATATTCCGTCCTGTCGGGCTGATTCTGATAGGCATTGTAAAATCCGGTTACGGCTTCCGCCTGAACCCACCATACTTTTTTGGCATTAACTTTTCCGTTCTCGCACTCGTTATTCATCGCTTGATTCTGCACATCAATTCCGTTTTTATACGCACCATCAGCAAGCTGCTTTATTATGGGCAGCATTTCGGAATAATAAGCCTTATCGTCCAACACATAACACGCTCTGTCAATCAGCCACGAGGCTTCTATATCGTGACCATAGGATTCGAGTGAAATCAGCGAGTGGTATGACTTGTCAAAGAACACTCGACATATTTCTTTATCCGAATCGTATACTTTGAACTTGAAAATTCGGAGAATGTCACGGATAGAATCTCCCACGGCATAGAATTCATCAGCTCTGTAAAGCTCGGTGTATGCTTCAAGAACGTGCAGCAGCGTATTCATTGTGCGGTCTGCAATCACGCCGTTTTCGGACAGCTTATCATTGGAAACAGGGGAAAAATCACAACTGAACGCTTCAAAATATCCCTCGTCATCGCGGCATTTACTCTCAATAACATGGTATAGGTTGTAAGCAAGATTCAGAGCTTCCCTTTTCCCGCTTGCCTGATAATATACGGACAAAGCATATATCGCGAATGCCTGATTGTAGGTGTGCTTGGTGGTATCTTCGAGCGTTCCGTCTGCCTTTACCGACCAGAACACGCCGCCGTATCTGCTGTCGTAGAAATGTTCTGAAAGGAACTCGTATGCGTGACTTGCTTTTTCAAGCAGCTCCTGTTTTTTCAGAAGCTGATACGCTGCGGAGTAAAACCACAAGATACGGCTGTTAAGAATGCAGCCCTTTACACTGCCCTTATCGGGGTTTCCGTCCGAATCGGCATATCCGTAGAAACCGCAGTTCTCGTTGTCCTCCATTCTGTTCCAGAATGGAATAATGTCCTTTTCAAGATGTTCTCTGAATACTTCTGCTTTCATAGTCTTTTCCTCCCGTCTTGCTGATGTTTTTTTGTTAATCCAATTATACATCAGCAAAGGAGGATATAGTTATGAAATAAAAATCAAAAAATTGTATAAACCTATCATTCAATATTGACAATTACTATTCCCTATGTTACAATAATATTGTGAGGTGAGAAAAATGGAACTGTTTGAATACATTGATTTAATGAATCAGCCATACGATATTTTTTACACGGACAGTGTGCATTCACCGCTGCATTGGCACTATTACAGCGAAATTTTGTACATCATCAGCGGCTCTGTACGAATTATTTGCAACAACAATGAAAGAATTCTGTACAAAGGAGATACCTGTTATTTCTATCCTTTGCAGCTTCACGAGGTAACTCCTCATTCCGAATGTTCGGAAAAAGTAAAATATGCAGTTGTAAAATTCAATATACATACAATAGATATTCCGAAGGCTTATCTGCAAAAAATGTATGACTGTTTTGTACGCCGAACCGCAAAAGACGACGTCTGCCTTATTTTGCGAAACGACAACACGGACGAATCTATCGCCGAATGCGTGCAAAATATCGTTGAAGAATATGAAGCGAAAAAGCCGATGTATATGCTTGCCGTTCAGTCCCGCATACATTCCCTTCTGATTGCGTTGGCAAGAAAAACGGACAAAACAAACGCGGAGCAAAGAGAAAAGCACACGGATATCAGCTTGTCGTTCTTTCATATTCTGGAATACATTGATACTCACTCGGCTGAGCCGCTGGAGGTTCAGCAGCTCGCGGATATGTGCCATATGAGTTATTCAAACTTCGCACGGCTTTTCCGTGAAAACTACGGCAGGTCATGCAAGGAGTATATTCAGTACATACGTCTTAACAAGGCACAGGACTTGCTACTGAATTCGGACTACGACCTTGATTATATCGCTCTCGAAACAGGATTTTTCGACTCCAGCCACTTTATCAAAACCTACAAAAAATGGCGTGGCATTACGCCAAAACAGGAACGTATAAAACATAAGGAGAGTATATAAATCCGCTTCATTTATCTTATAAAACCAGCATAGAAATCATCTTCATCAGAAAAAGTTTTTTCTCCTCTCTTAAACTCAATATTATAACTAGGTTCATCGGTTGCATAATCATTGTTAGGAAAATAATATATAAGCACTGCGCAATTTGTCAAATTACAATTTTCCATCCAATATTGATAAAAGTCATAAAACCATCCAACATCTCTCGGCGTTGATACACCGACAATATAAGTCTGCTTTATTGTTACATGTATTGATCCTTCAAAGCTATGTACGTCATCCAGCACATCTTTTCTCAACATTCCGAAATGACTGGGTTGCGAAACGAACGATATTTTTATATCAGGAGAAAGCCCTCTGTCATTCATGAAACCGTCAATAAAGTTTTCACGTATATATTTTTCGGCTTTTGCCTCGTAGTATGTATCACGTTTAACTTCCCCTCCCCAAGCGGATACACTAAAATTTACACCGTTATACTCAAAAAACATGACAGAGTCCTCAAAGGGGCCTGCCGGCATTTGCAGAGGGAACTTTCCACCCTTTCTTTTAATTGTATTGGGGTAGTTATTCTCCACATATTCCAAGATAGCTCTTTTGTCCTGCTGACGCTCAAATCTCCACCAAACAGGCGGGTCAATAAAACTATCCCACACGAACAAAAGCACAATGGCTAAAATAATTGATAGGATAATTACTCTTTT
>JBJESA010000041.1:0-4400 GCA_051882535.1 Oscillospiraceae bacterium | reverse complement strand
TCTGTCGAAAAACCTTTGGGGGTCTGGGGGCTTGCCCCCAGAACGGGGGAGTGGGGGTGCGTTAGCACCCCCACGGAATAAGAAAAATAGCCCCCTCCCCCTTCGGGGGAGGGGGTTGGGGGTGGGGGTGCCTCTCGCAAAAAAAGACTTTTTCGACAAGCTGAAGCCGCCTTTTGTGTAAACAACAAGGCGGCTTGATATTTAGTGTTGGGGAAAACTTCCGCTGTTTGTTACGATTTTTGAAAATTTCCGTATATACAATCAAATACTTCTGAATTGGTTGCTTAAACGAGGTGCAAGTATGAAAAGAATAGAATCAATCAAGAGCGTGGAAGACTTGAACCGGTTCGCCGCAGATTATTTGAAAAAGCGTTTTTCGGGGAATAACGCAGATAACGAGCTTAGTGACCTCTCGCAGGAAAAGCAGGCTCAGATAGACGCTTATATAGACAAACTCCAGTCCCTGCGTGAGGATATTGCCGATATGGTTGACCCCAAGCAGAAACAGGCAGCACAGGAGATGTCCGTTCTTGCGGAGCGTTACCTTACCGATATGGTAAAGGCAAGCACCGCAGAGCTTGTTTCGAATGTTGTGGCAAGTTCTGTTGATAATGCACGTAAGGAATTGGAAGGCTTTGAGAATATAGAGGTTGTAATTCCCAACCGCGTTTTGAATGAATACAATAATCAGACGAGTGATATGTCCGCAGAACAGGAGAAAAACGCTTCCAAGGTGCAGGTCTGCCTTTCGGCGATGGATTCTTTCCTCTATGGCGGAAGTATGGGGGACCATTATTCGGTTGGCAAAGCAGACACTGCCGACAGTGAAAAGCCTAATGTTTCCGAAGAGATTGAGAATGAAGTGCTGGCTGAAATTGGCAAGGCGGCTGGTTCGGAATACGGTAAAAAGTCAACCTACACCGAGAGAGAATTTGTCGCACAGCTGGAAACAGGTCCTCGTTTGACTATTGATATGCGCGATGTACCCGGTCTTGATATGGACAATTACAAGATTGAACTCAACAGGGGAGTGAGTGCTGAAGAAAAATATACCCAGTGGGCAAATAACACAATGGAGCAGCTTTTCCACACGGCTTACGGCGATCGGTACGAAGAAATTAAGGCGTCGGGAATCAGTATGTTCAAGGGCGTGCTTATTGACGGAAAGCCCGCAGAGGAATGTTTTAATTTCAGCGTTGATACTGCTTCGGTTACAAAAGAAAACGTTGAGAAGGACGCTGCAAGACACATAGTGAGTATGATGCTTGACGGAAACCACCGTATAGACTGCATGGATATGTGCAAGAATGATAAGGGGGAGTACCTCCCGCAGCGTGACAGGCTGACCAATGTAAAGGTTGTTCCTCATGTTACACTGGGTAAGTTGAGCATAATTGACAGAATATTGAAGTTTTTTGGTTTTAATGTTGAAGCCTCTAAGCAGAAGAAGACTGTGGAGAAGATCAGTTTCTCCGCTTTGAAGGACAATGATGTTCTCTCCAATGCTAAGAGAGCGGCCTCTTCATATCAGAAAAATCGTGAGTTAATTCAGCCACTGCTTGACGAAAAGGCAAAGAGTGTTGCACTCGAAAAATTCCTGCATGAGAATACAATTACCGCCGTAATGGGTTCCACTGCAGAACAATTTAAGAATAATCAAACGTGCGGTTATATTGCAACGGATGATTACCACACAAATTTAACCGACAGAAGAATTAAATCCACTTCCGTTCTTACCACAATGGAGAGGGATGGTACTTTCAGATCGTTGGCTACTACGTATGCGATGATGAAAGGAATGACGGTTGATGATTTCATTAAGGGCAGCCAAGGCAACGCGGAGATTGCAACGCGTCTTCAGGAATTGAGCCGCGAGTGTCTGGAGATGATTACCGTTCCCACAAGAGAACAATTTGCCGAGACCTATGAGCAGAACTTCGGGAGCAAACCGCCCGAAAAGCACGATGTTGTGGGATATAAGGGTGTTATACAGTCCAAGTTTGTTAAGGACGAAGAGTTTGAAGTGCGATATATGGAAGCTGTCAACGCAAAAGCGGAGGAGATATTCAAGTTCGTAAATGTGGATTTAAGACAGACTTACGAACGCTATGCAGATAGTGTCAATAAGAATGTTGACCTTGATGATATCAAATCTATGGCGGATAATTATATTGCTTACGATATGCTTACAAAGCTGCCGAAGGATCTTTTTCAATGCACGAAATCCGGATTTTTTGAAAATCTTGCTAAGGATAATCCTACCAAAGTTACTTGTCAAAATTCACGCGATTACCTGGACGGAATGACTAAGACAAACTGTGTGTTCGGTTATATGAAAAGTGTTACAAATCCCAAGGTATGCTCCAATATTATTGACTCAAAAGCAAGTGCAGATATTGCGAGGGCACTGCAAAATAAGGTTGCGGCGACTACACTTCTGAAGAATTACTGCGATGAAAATGGAAAAATAAGACTTGATGACTTTTTAAAAAACGATGAGACAAAGAAGGCATTAGACCTTGAGCATGATATCAGAAAATCTCTTGATGGTCTGAAGAACGACCGTGCGTCATGTGCTAAAGCATTAGCTCCTTGCCGCGATGTGCTGCTTACAAAGACGAAGCTTGCCGACGCTGTGGGGAAAGTTCCCAAAAATATTGCACAGGCTCTCACGAAGGATTTCCCCGATATGTTCAAAGACGGGGACAAACAGCCCGAGAAAACAAACGTTAAGGAGCTGGTTCATAAAACTCCCGAACGCGGTCGCGGGATATAATATTTTTGATACGGATTTAATAGGGCTAACGGGGCAGTCAGAAATGGCTGCCCCGTTTTGTGCCACTATATATGCGAATTGCAGATTTTTTTTTAGTTTTATTAAATTTTGTCCCTGAAATGTTGCTTTTGACAGAAAAAGCTGCCTCTCCACTGGAAATATATGTTAAAAAATGTTGTTATTATGGATAGTTTTCTTCAACATTAGCGTGATAGTGTTGTTTATAATGATGAAAACAAGAGTGTCTGAGTCGTTACTGTCCAAACGGACAGTAGCAATTTGGCATTTTATGATTTATAATTAAAGAAAGGTCAGCAAATTGGGTAATCAGCGAGGTTGGAACATGGAAGAGTACATTGTCCCCCACAAGGCGGTCAAGAAAATGCGTGCCTGCAAGGCTATCGGAAATATCACCTATATTTTCGGCGTTACAGGCAGCGGAAAAACGGAACTTGTCAGGCAGTTTATGAAGAACAAGCCGTATTTCTATACCTCTTGCCTTGAGCATACATGGGACTCGGGGGAGCTTCCGTGCTGTTCGGCGGATTCGACAAGAGCCACGAAGGACTTGTCTATCGTGGTAATAGACGACCTCCATATGCTGTATAATGAAGAAAAGCGGAAAGAAATCATCGAGCTTACCTCCCGCGAGGACATCTGGCTTATCTTGATTTCGAGAAGTCCTGTTCCGTCGTGGCTTAATGAGTCTTACATCAGGCACGGATTTATCATTGTATCGGAGGAGGATCTGGGACTTTCTGTTTCCGATATCAAGGAATATCTGGCACAATCGGGAACGGAAGTTCCTGAGAGTACATTAGCCAGAGTGGTTGAACTCAGCGAGGGAAATGGTCTTGCTGTGAAGACCTCTATGGTTGAAATCCTCAACAACAAGCTCATCAACAAGGAGATAGAAGACAGAATCAGGTCAAACTATATTGACGCCTTGGAAGAAAAGGTGCTTGTCTGGCTTGAACCCGAGGTGAAAGAACTTCTTCTGAAACTTTCTCTTGTAGATAGCTTCAATGTTGATCTTGCGAAAATGCTCACGGGAAATAAGGACGTTCGTAAGGTGATACAAAGAGCCGAGGAGAGTGGTAATTTCATTCGGCGGAGCGGCAATATTTTCACCATTCGCAGCCAAATGCGGTCAGCTTTGTCTGACACATTGGTAAAGACCTACACCCAAGAGCAGATTGACGGCTTTAACAGAAATATTGCCCTGTACTATGAACTGGTCGGGGACGAAGCAAAGGCTTTCGAATATTATGCCAAGTGCGATGATATAAGCAAGATTAAGGAAATGCTTGTTCGCAACTCTCGGGAAAGTCCCGATACGGGTTACTACTACGAGATGCGGAAATATTACCTTATGCTTCGCGATGAGGATATTGAGAGCGAATACTGCCTGATGTCGTCGATGTCGCTGCTGTACTCCATGCTCATGAATGTGGAGAAAAGTGACTATTGGTATGACAGGCTGAAAGCACGGCTGACCGGTGCGAAAGGCTCGGAGAAACGCGAAATTCTTGCAAGGATTGCATTCCTTGATGTTTCGCGTATGCATACGGGAAGTACCGATATTCTTGATATCATAAAGCGGTGCTACACTATGCTGACCGAG
>JBJESA010000040.1:0-4406 GCA_051882535.1 Oscillospiraceae bacterium | reverse complement strand
CGGCTGATACGCCTCTTCGTTGATATCCGCAAACACAGGTGCCATAATAAATGCGGTAAGCACCAAGGCAAGTCCCGTAATAACCATATTCGGAGGGGTACTCTGTGACTGAAGTGCATTTCGCAAAAATCCCATTACAATGACAATTCGAGTAAAACTCGTCATCATCATAAGCAAAGTCGGAATTAATGCGATTATCGTCAGAAGTACAATTACTTCCAACGGCTGCGACGCGTCAACGCCAATCAACTCCTGCAATACCGACGAGCCGATATCATCGTCCGTGGTAATTGCCGGTGTATCCGGATAGTCACCCGGCTTATATTCGCCATCGGAACCACCTGTACCATCAGCGGCACCACCCGCACCACCGGCAGCACCCGCAGTTGTTTCCGCAGAAACAGCCGCCGCAGATGCCTGCGAATAGGTTCCAATACCCGAAAGAGCCACGCACAGCACAATAGCCAATACTACCGTCAAAGAAAGAGAAACGGCGAACTTCATCACGAGCTTCTTGTCCGTTTCAAACAAACGCTTTAGCAATTCGGTACCTCCGTTACTTTTTCTTCATATTGTTGAGGATAGTCTTAAAACTCTCCTTGAAAGTGGGATTCTCTCCCATCTTTGCCACAAGTTCTTCCTCGGTTTGTTCCAAATCACAGATTTTCTCTGTATGGTTGCTGGTGACGCCCAACACCATACACTTCCCGCATACGCTGACTAAAAGCAGCATCTTATCGGGTCCAAGGTTTATCCTCTCCAGAATTTTCATATTCCTGCTATCGGACAACGTTACTTTGGCATTCAGCTTTTTCATCACCCAGAACAGAATGAACACCAAAGCCAGCACCCCAACGAGTGCCATTATCATCTGAAAATATTCCACTTTAAATCACCTTTACATATTGCAAAACCCGCCGACAATTATGCCGCCGCGGAAAAGTCCAGATATTTTCAGCTTGTCCGAATAAAGGAACCTCTCCGAAAATCATGCTATTTAACAACTAAAAGGCGGGAAGAGTTCCCCGCCTGTTTAATATACAGAATAGATTAGCCGAGAACCTTTTTAACAGTCTGAAGAATTCTGTCTGCCTTAAAAGGCTTTACAATGAAGTCGAGAGCACCGAGCTTGATTGCCTCAACAACCATCGCTTCCTGACCCATTGCCGAGCACATAACAACCTTAGCCATCGGGTCGCCTGCCTTGATGTCCTTAAGAGCGTCGATACCGGTCTTGTTGGGCATCGTGATGTCCATGATAACCAAATCCGGCTTCTCTGCTGCATAAACATCGCAAGCGATAGCACCATCAGCAGCCTCAAGAATGTTTGTGTAGCCATTCTTAGTGAGTGTATCCTTGATGAGCATTCTCATAAACGCCGCGTCATCAACCAGTAAAATCTTCTTATCCATAATATCTCTCCTTGATGAAATAGTTTCAGATTTATTTTATTCCTTGCCAAGGCTGTCGATAAACTTCGACTTGACAATCTCGGTAATTCTGACAGCGAAATTATCGTCGATAACAACAACATCGCCGCGAGCAATGAGATTGCCGTTTACAACAACGTCAACAGGTGCACCCGCCTGACGTTCAAGTTCAATGACAGTTCCCTGAGTAAACTCAAGTATATCCTTAACCTTGCGTTTCGCAGTACCAATCTCAACCGAAATCTCAAGCGGTACGCCCATCAAAAGTTTTAAGTTGTCCTTCTGATCGGCTGGAATTCCAAAATCCATAGCGTCAAACTGATGAAGCTGAGCGTTCTGGACGTTAACGGGAGGTGGAGGTGGAGGCGGATATGCACCATACGCCGCGTACTGATTGGGATACCCATACATTGCACCCTGAGGCGGCATCTGATACATCTGCTGAGGCATTTCGCCACCCATAGGCATCTGCATCTGGGGCATTCCCGCCTGCGGCATACCTGCTGCGGGTGCCGATGGAGCAGAATACGCATTCTGAGTTGAAGCCGCGGGAGCAGGTGCAGAAGCGGGAGTAGGCTCCGGCTCGGGTTCGGGCTCGTCGAACTTCTCAATCATCTTACCCGAAAGCGTCTTTGCCAGCGGCAGCGACATAACCGACATAAACTCGGACTCCATAACCCCATCAACCTGGAGTTTGAAGGTTACCGAAACAATCGTTTCATCAGGATCCATCTCGCACAAGTCGCCAAACTTCGTATTCTCAATTATGTAAGGCGTAGGAACGGAAATGTCCACCTTTGTGCCAAGCAAATCGGAAAGTGCAGTCGCGGAAGCACCCATCATCTGGTTCATAATTTCGCTTACCGCACTTATATTCAGCTCATCAAACTGGAAATCGGGGTCGATTACCAACGGATTTCCAAGAAGCTGATTAAGAATAAGCTGAACGTCGTTCTGCTTTAAAACCATCATATTAAGACCGGTAATGCCTTCAACATATACGATTTTAACGCAGATTGCAGGCTCCAGATTATCGTAATTCAAGTCCTTAACCTGAACCACATTAACCTGCGGGGTGGTAATCCAAACCTTTGCATTGAGCAGTTCGGAAACCGCTGTTGCAGCCGAGCCCATACTGATATTCAGTATTTCACCGACCGCATCAATTTCGTACGAACTGAACTCAAGGTTCTCGTCATTCGCCATCAGTAACTCTACCTCAATTCTCTATAAAATTTTCAATCATTATAGCTTTCTTGTTGTTATATGTGCCAACCTTACCATTGCACCACAACTTGTCGCCAATTTTCACCTCAATATTCTCAGAAATCTTCTTATCAAGGGGAATAACGTCATTTACCTGGAGAGTCAGCACCTCGTACAAGTCGAGATTAATCGTGCCGAGAATTGCCTTGACCTCCAAATCGGTCGTACTAAGTCCTGCCATGATGTTGTCGCGGCGTTCCTGCTCGCGGTTTGCGTCGGTCTTTCTTCCCGAACGAGTGTATCTGGGAATAAACTTACCCATAATCTCGTCAAGGTTGATTGCGGGGATACATACCGATACAATCGATGTCTGTGCATTGACCTCAACCTCAAGTGCTACGATAATAACCGTATCCTCGTGACCTATTGTCTGTACAACTCTGGAGTTTGTCTCGATGCCGATAAGCCTCGGTTCCAAATCAATATGCGTCATCCACGGCTCTTTGAACATCTCCGCAAAGGACCGCATAATGTCTGTCATTATTGTAATTTCAATCTCGGTAAAATCTCGGTTTATATCCGAGAACTCACCCTTACCGCCAAGCAAGCGGTCAATCATTGTATATGTAATAGTATTGGAAATCTGTACGATAACATCGGTTTCACTGATTTCATCGTTCTTGATGCCCAAATCTACCATACCCATAATAACATAGTCGGGAAGAGCATTGTTGAATTCGCTGTAACGCTGTTCCTCTATATTAAGAAGCGTAACCTTACTGTAAAGTCTGAGCATACCCGTGAGATATGACGAAAGCAATCTCGCGTAGTTCTCAAAGATGCTCTCAAGAACCTTAATCTGCTCTTTGGTGAACTTTTTCGGAGCACGGAAGTCGTACTCCTTGACTTTTACCTCTTCAGTCTGCGTAACAATAGGTTCTGTACCCATTGCAACGCTTTTCAGCATCTCATCAATTTGTGCTTGTGTTAGTACGTCACCAGCCAAATTCTATCCCTCCATGAAATGGATTGCTTATCCACACTTACTCGGCCTCTGCTTCTGTGCCGCCATCAGCTGCCGCACCGCCCTTATCGCCATCTCCGGAGCTTACAATAAAGTCGCTTCCGTCAACCGCACCGGGGCCAAACGAGCCGATATGCGTTGCCGAGCCATTAAACTTATCGGTAATAAGTCCGATAATCTTATCCGCCGAGCCATCGGGGAGATTCTGAGGATCCTTTCCGGTGTGCTTATCGGGGTCAAACGCTCCCGAGCCGATTCCGAAGTCGTGCATCATAATATCCATCATAACGTCCTTGTCCGTGGGATCAAGCTCGTTCTTGACGATTGTTATCTCAACACGACGCTCCTTTGAAATATCCGTATTATCGGGCAGAGGCTCATTGCAACCCGCACCCTTAACGCGGTACTTGCTCGGATCAACAGTGTTATTATTCTCCAAGTGAAGCTGAACGCTGCAGGCTCTCAAAGCCGAAAGCTGAAAACCGTTCACGTCAGACATAACATTAGCGGTATGACCGGAAATAGTCATTGAATAGATAGCTTTATCAAACGGTCTGATCGCGGGAATAATGCCGTTAAGTACTTCGCGTCCCGCGGGCTTGAGGATATAGCTGTTTCCATCAAAGAACACGCTGTTATCAAAGCGGATTGTGAGGTGTGCCGCACCCTCTTCAACAGAAACGGAGTCGGTCAAATCTGCATTATCAATATACGTCATCATCTTAACGCCATCCAAATCGACATT
>JBJESA010000039.1:0-4428 GCA_051882535.1 Oscillospiraceae bacterium | reverse complement strand
CCGAAGAAACGCCCAACGGAACGTCCTTCAACGTGCAGAGCGAGGAGCAGGCACATCAGCTTCTCGGAAAAATTATGGAGAACAAAATCCCGCTTATCAAGTACGAACTGCGTGAGCCTACACTAAACGAACTGTTTATTGAAAGCGTGAAGAAATCGGGAGGTGAGATCAGTGAGAACTAAGGGCTGGCAGAACATTTTCAGATTCACCATTGTTCAGCACATCAAAACCAAGTCCTTTATAATAGGTACAGTGATTATGTGCATTATCGTTGCGGCAATTTGCGTTCTCTCAAACGTACTGCCCGTAGTGCTTGGAGCAGACGACGCAATTGACGATATAATTTCGGATATCGGAGGAACCTCCGACAGCGAAAATCCGGACGAAACTCTGCTCAATTTCTCCAACATCTACCTAAAAGACGAGGCGGACATTCTCACAGACGAGGACATAGCAAAGCTGGAAAAGGCGGGTGCGGTATTTACCAAAACCGAGCAATCATACGAAGAACTCTCCGCTATTCTTGAGGGAATCGCCGAATCGGAAGAGCCTTCCACATGGGAAGCCGCACTGATGCTTGAAGCGTACAAGGACGATGACAATGCTGTCATGGGATATAACGTGACCGTTTTGCACACCAAGGGCAGCGAGGACAACGCGGAGCTTCTCTCCGAACTTACCAAGGAACTCGTAAACCGCAGAAATATGCTCAATCTCGGAGTATCCGAGGAGAACTATAGTCAAACGCAGATTTTTGTTTCGGGTTCTGTTGTCGAAGCGGGTGCAGAGCAATGGGATATCTTCACAAGTACAATAAACTACTTCGTGCCGATTGTTGTAAGTCTGGTGCTGTTCATTCTGATTTTCAGCTATGGACAGGTGGTGGCACAGTCCATCGCAACCGAAAAAACCAGCCGCGTTATGGAGCTTTTGCTCACCTCGGTTCGCCCGCTTGCCGTTGTAATCGGTAAGGTGCTTGCAATGGGACTGGTGAGTCTTGGTCAGGCGGTACTGATTGTAGTAGTTGCGGGAATCAGCTTTGCGGTATCGGCGCCGTTCGGATTTATCGGCAAGATCCAAAGCATTATGGCAAGTCCGGAATTTATCCAAATGACGCAGCAGGCTGCTTCCGGTGTGGTTTCGGATATGCCGATGGGAATGGCGGACGATGTGCAGATGGCACAGGCTATAAGCACATTTATGGAGAGCTTCAGCACGTTCAACATCGTGCTTATTGTGATTATTTTCCTGCTTGGATTCCTTTTCTTCTCGCTGATTGCGGCACTGGTGGGTGCTTCCATCTCGAGAATGGAAGACCTCAACGCGGCTATGCAGCCGTACTCGCTGATGGGTGTTCTGGGAATGTACCTTGCATACTTCCCCGTTATCTTCAATGTCGAGTCGATAGATACCGGCGTTGCAACGACAAATCCGGTGCAGATTTTCTCCTACTACTTCCCGCTCTCAAGCCCGTTTGCTCTGCCGAGTGCAATTCTGCTTGGCTCTATGAGCAAGGTGCAGTGCGTGATTGCGACTGTGGTTCTCGCAGCGGCGGTGGTACTGGTGGCAATTCTGGTAAGCAAGATTTACGAGGCAATTATCCTCCACAACGGAAACCGTATCAAAATCAGCGATATGATAAAAATGGCAACCCGCAAGTAATTTGCAACCCCTCGGGAGAAACCCGAGGGGTTTGCTGCCGTAAGCCACGTTTTTCTCTTTGCAGAGCTGTTTTCACGTCCGGAAGCCCGTTCCAAGAAAAATGTAAGCTACTTTTTATAAAAAATTGTAAAAAGGTATTGACAAATCAAAAATAAAGTGGTATAATATCAAAGTACTAAATATGCGGGTGTAGTTCAATGGTAGAATCCCAGCCTTCCAAGCTGGTCGCGTGGGTTCGATTCCCATCACCCGCTCCATTTTTTGGCATTCTGCCATGAATGAGCGCCATTAGCTCAGCTGGATAGAGCAACCGCCTTCTAAGCGGTAGGTCGAAGGTTCGAATCCTTCATGGCGTGCCAGTGTTTCGGATAAGCCGCTCGTGCTGTCCGGATATGCAGAGGGCACGGATATTGCAAAATTTCGCGGTCTTCTTGCAGATATGGTGGGTATGGCTTAGCTGGTTAAAGCGTCGGATTGTGGTCCCGAAGATCGTGGGTTCGATCCCCACTACCCACCCCAAACTTAAAATCAAAGAATAAGGGGGTTAGAGTTCATCTAGCCCTTAATTCTTATCAGACGATGGGATATAGCCAAGCGGTAAGGCAACGGACTTTGACTCCGTCACTCGCTGGTTCAAATCCAGCTATCCCAACTTCCGAAAAATAAGCCCTCGTTATATGACGGGGGCTTTTGATTTTTCACGTTAAAAATGCACTTGACAAATCCCGTCCCATCAATTATAATGATAGTATAAGAGCAAAGGTGCTCTGTCCCTATAGGGGCAGAGTGCCTTTTTTACTATACTAAATATCTGGAGGTCACATGATTAAGCTCAACGACTACCTCTACTCCGGTGACACCGTTCTCAAAATTCTCCACCAATACACCAATGATTTGATGGAAGACGCAAAAGCAAACCATAACCCGATTGATGTGGCACACTGCAACATTCTTCTCCAGATAACGGAGATTCTCGAGCATAACGACTTTCTCACCTCTCAGTCACAGCGTATCAAGGAATTGTACAAACACATGACGCAAAAGTACCCGTTTCTTGCCTTCACTTTCAAGGGAAGAATAAAGTCGCTGATACGTGCCGAGGAGAAAATCAACGGCTACATACTCGAATACATCTACGACTACTACGCACAGCACAAGCGTTTCCCCACTGAGTCGGAGATTAAGTCGCGGCTGCGGTGTTTTAGGGACATCATCGCGTATCGCATAGTCATTTCGCTGCCCAAGTGTCACCACAAGCCGGACGAGAACCCGCAGGATACGGAGCTTGGCTATCTCTACGAGGTGGCGAATATCCTCCCCGAGTTTTTAGAGGAACGGGGTTTCACTCCGGAACAAGCGGGGCTTTCCAACAATCAGCCGTCCGAGCAGCTATCCGAAAGCGTTCGCCCCTACTACCGCGACTATATCATAAACAGCCGCCCGCAGGGATATCAGTCGCTGCACATCACTCTCTTTGACAATATGTCACGCTCGTATCTGGAAGTGCAGCTACGCACAAAGGACATGGACGATAACGCGGAGATAGGCGACGCCAACCACTTCGGCTACGAACAGAAGCAATCCCAGAGCAGAGCAAGAAGCAACGAAGTTCCGTTCGGAGAATGCCGATACTTCGATGAGGCTTACGAGCGGGTTCAGGCACTGGAGAGTATCGACCTGTCCAAGGTTGACGTGAATATGTTCCGTGCGATTGACAACTACCGCATTAATGACGGCTGTGGCTTATTCCGCGGGCGACAGATTCTGCCGTTTGAGCATCTGTCGAGATTTCAGAATGACCTTATAGACTAATGGAAACGCCCCCAGCCCAATTGTTTCATCTGTGTCACAGCGTTGATATTCGATTTTTGATTTTTCACTATACGAAATTTCCCCCTATCCCCCTGCCCCCTTCCCCCGTTGGGGGAAGGGGGTATTATTATACGTATGCAGAGGGGTGCTAACGCACCCCTCTGCACTCCCCGTTCTGGGGCAAGCCCCCCAGACTCCCAAAGATTTTTCAATAGACTGGGGCGGGGTGAATATACCCTGCCCCAGATTGGCGAAAAACAGGCTGGCGAGAAAGGTACAGATGCGAGGAACCCGCATAACGGCTAGGCTTTTTGCCTGCCGTTATGCGGCGTGACGAAGCAGATGTGCCTTTATCGGCAGCCTGATTTCAGCACCTTTCCACAAAGGCTCGTAATATCTTTCGGCTGTTATCGTCCGTGGTGTAGGAAAGCTCGGGGTGCCACTGCACCGCCCACAGAAAATAGTGCTTGGGAGCATATATCGCCTCTACCAGCCCATCGGGAGCATAAGCCATCGGCTTTAACATCGGGGACAGTCCGCGTATTCCCTGATGGTGGTAACTGTTGACGCTTATTCTCTCTTGTCGGAGCAAAGTCCGCAGCGGTGCGTCTGCACATATCGTCACCTCGTGTGCGGGGAGATTATAGGGCGGCTTCTGGGAATGTTCCACTTCCGAATGCAGCTGACGCGGAATATCCTGCCACAGCGTCCCGCCAAGTGCCGCATTGATGAACTGAATGCCGCGGCAAATTCCAAGAACGGGTTTATCCGCTGCCATCGCCTGCTCGAGAATCAGCCGCTCCATCAGGTCGCGTTCGGGGCTTACCTCGCCGCATAACGGCGTCTTTTTCTTCAGGTATACGGCGGGGTCTACGTCCTGCCCGCCCGTGAACAGTATCCCATTGCACGCACGTACCGCACTTTCCGCGGCACTGATGTTATCGATAATCGGAA
>JBJESA010000038.1:0-4442 GCA_051882535.1 Oscillospiraceae bacterium | reverse complement strand
TGCCAAGCTCCTCGGGATTAAGCACCATGCTGTACTCGGTCTGCTCCCTGTTCTCGGCAATTGCCTGCTCAACGATTTTCGTGACCTGCGACATAACCTCGCTCGGACGAATCTGAATCATCTCGCCGTCCTTGCCAGCCATTACAATCGGAGCGTCTGCACTAAGGGGATTTGCGGTGTGAACCGGTACCGCTTCATCAGCCTTTCCGGACTTGCCAACTTCCTCAGTCTGTACGCTCTCTGTTTTTGCCTTACCAAGCTTCGCGTTTCTGAGCATTTCCAGCTCCTCGCTTATTTCCTTGGAAATAGGGGACTGACGATTGTAGGACGCGTTCTGTTCTCCGCCTTCCTGCTGTGAGCTGTCAGCCGTCTGCTCGGACTGCGTAATCTTTCTGACTACGACCTTTCCCTCGCTGACATCGCTTGTGCCTGCGTTCTCTGCGGGCTTCACATCGCTGCTCTTTGAAAGCTGCTCGGCACTCTTGGGAACTTCTGCACCTTGCTCGGCTGCTGCCTGTGAACTCTCCGCCGACTGAGTAAACTCAAAGGTTTCCTCCGCCATCGGGATTACAACCTCGGAGAAATTCTCTGCCACCATCTCGCCTATGCCATCGAGCTTCGCCAAAAGTGACTCCTCGCTGTCCGCCTCAAGAATCAACGAAATCACGGGCAAAATCTGCATTTCCAACGTCATTGCAACATTGTCCTGCATTACAAGCTGCATCGCGGGGTCGAATACATTCGGCTCCTCGCTCTCGTCGTCCTTGGAAACTTCGAGCTTCTTCACAACGACAATCGCTTTTAGCAGTTCAAACGTGAGCTTATCGAGCGGAACATCATCAAGCTTGATTTCTCCGCTGACAATCTGTCTTGCCAGTTCCATGGTATCCTCGGGAATTGCCATCGTATCCTCTGAGATACCCACCGCCTTGTCCTCGCGAACAAGCGTGATTTCCTCGGACGACTTCACAACCAGCGCCTCCTTGTCGGGAACTTCGCAAACGCGTTCAAGCTCCGCTTTCGGCTCTGTAGTCTCGAAAGTACTCGCCGAACTAATCGAATCGGAAGAATTTACAGAGCCTGTGGGCTTCGACTTCTCACCCGAGCGACTGTCAAGCAACCTTGCAAAACCATCGTCCTGCTTCACCTGACCTTGACCGGTTCTCTGTGACACCGCCGCGTCACTAATCATAAAATCCGCACGATAGCTGCTGTTTGAGTTCAATGATACTGCCATTTTCTTTCACCTCCTCCTAATTATAATAGTATATATCAAGGCATTATGCCCGGATACCAAAACTATAGAAGTCAGGTCTGCTGCATTGAGGTGCGAATGGTATTTCCGCTTACAAACTCCTCAATAAACAACTCGTTTTCCTTCTGGCTCGCGGACTTGTACTCTTCAAGCTGCTTTTCTTCGAGTTTTTCAAGCGTCCGCACATCTTTTGTAGCCTCAACGACTACACCCAGCTGCTTTTCAATCTCTTGCTTCTTCTGAATTTCCTGCTGTTCTTTAATGTGGATTTCCTGCTGCAGAGAAACGATGTAACGCTTTCTCATCGCGATATCGTTTGCTGTCGCCCCAAGCGTAAAAATCCTCTCAAGCTGTTCGCTCTGTTCGGAGACTTTTTGGATAAGCAGTTCCCTCGCCTCTTCAATACGCTTCAAATCAGCTTGCAGCAAGGCGAGGCTGTTTTTCTGCCTATCCAATTCCTGCTGACGGAAGTCAAGCAGCTTTTGCAGACTGAATTCAAACTTCTTCAATCCATAAACTCCTTTCAGAATCAAGCTGCAGGCGTTTTACCGCCCCGCTCAACCCGAAAACCATCAAGCACCCTTCTTATCCGCAACCGCGTCAATCAATCGCTTAATAGTTTCCTCCATGCCGACGCTATCATCGACAGACTGAATAAGGAAATTGTTGATAGCATCAATTTTGTTAATCGCTTCATCAAGCTTGGGATTTGTACCATGCTTGTAAGCACCAATCGAAATCAAGTCATAGTTGCTGTTATACAACGAGAGAAGATTTCGCAGCTTTCCCGCCGCAGCCTTATGCTCCGGGTCGGCAATCTCCGACATCAGACGGGAAACACTCGATAATATGTCAATCGCAGGATAGTGGTTTTGTGCCGCGATTTTTCTCGAAAGAATGATATGACCGTCAATGATACCTCGCACCGTATCGGCAATCGGCTCATTGGTGTCGTCGCCCTCAACGAGGACGGTATAAATGCCGGTGATTGAGCCTTTCGGGAAATTTCCCGCACGCTCCAGCAGTTTCGGCATTGCACTGTAGATAGACGGCGTGTAACCGCGTGCAATCGGTGGCTCGCCGGTGGAAAGTCCCACCTCGCGAAGTGCCATTGCATAACGTGTAAGGCTGTCCATCATAAGCAAAACATCTTTGCCCTGATTCATAAAGTACTCCGCAATCGCTGTCGCAGTAAGCGGACACTTGCTTCTCATCATAGCGGGCTGGTCAGAAGTCGCCACCACCAGCACAGAGCGTGCCATACCCTCCTTGCCGAGGTCGCGTTCGATAAACTCACGAACCTCACGTCCACGTTCGCCTACCAGTGCGATAACGTTGACGTCCGCCTTAACCTTTCTCGCAATCATACCCATAAGCGTTGACTTACCAACGCCCGAACCTGCGAAGATACCCATTCTTTGTCCCTTGCCCATTGTGAGCATTCCGTCAATCGCCTTTACTCCGAGTTCAATTTTCTCGTGAATAGGCGGTCTTGTAAAAGGGTTTACAGGAATTCCCGTAATGGAAACCTCGTCCGAGTAGTCGACTTCGGGACCGCCGTCCAGCGGATTTCCGAGTGCGTCGATAATTCTTCCCGTAAGTCCTCGTCCCACCTTGACATTGAGCTTGTCGCCCGTGTTGTCAACAATACTTCCGGGGCCTATACCCTCGATATCGGTGTACGGCATTAACAGAATGTTGCTCTTGTTAAAACCCACAACCTCTGCGTGTATGTAAGAGGACATATCCTTTGAGAAGATTCTGCACACATCACCGATATTGGCGGCAGGACCGCTCGCCTCGATAGTCATACCGACTATCTTCTCAATTTTACCCATATAGCGGAAGAGGTCGCACTCCTTTATTTCCTCACGCAAATCCGCAAGATTAAGCATTCGACTCCCCCGCCCTCATGTAATCTGATTATTCCTCGTCCTCGCTGTCGTCGACAGTCTCTTCGGCTGCCTGTGACTTTTTGGAACGTTTTCTCTTCGGCAAACCACCGCCGAACATTCCCTTGCCAAGTTCTTGTATCATCTTAAGCTGTGTCTGAATTCCCGCATCGGTAATTTCCTCGCCGTTGTCCACAATAACCGTACCCGGCTCGGCGTCTGCGAGCAGTTCCACCTCAACGTGAGCAATACCGCCGCCTACTTCCTTGAGGAACTCGTAATCGCCCGCAAGTTCGGTAGAAGCCCCGTTTTCGTCCAGCGTTATGCGAATAATCTGCGAATTGCGGAACTCCTTCGCCGCTTTCTTAATGAGCTTCTTTGCCGCCGTGCCGTCCTTTACGGACATAGAATTCATCGTCACCTTGTTGGCGATATCCATCACGGTATCGTAAATTTCTTTTTCGTATCGCTCAAACAACTCTGCCTTCTGCACGTTTATCTGCTCCGCGAAATCCCTCGCTTCGTCCAGAACGCTCTGACCCGCTGACATTACAGCCGCCACCCCGTCCTTTTTGCCATGCTCAAAGCCCTCTTGCCTTGCTTTTATTAGAACATCATCGCGTTGCTGCTGTGCGTTATTGATAATTTCGTTTGACTGTTCCTCCGCACTGCGGATAATGCCCTCCGCTCTGCGTTTCGCCTCGAGAATAACGTTCTTCCCCTGCTCGACATATTGTTCACGCAGCATAGTCAGCTCTTCCCGCATACGCTCCAATTCACGCTGTTTGAGAATTATTTCTGTTTCACGCTGAACCAGTATTTCCTCTGCTGAGAATCGCGACTTGGGTGCATCAGAGCCTCCGCCCTCAGCTTCGCCCCCGTTTTTCTCGGGTTCTCCCGCTTCGGGAACCGCCTTCCCCGCTGAATCCGATACAGTCGGACGCGGAATATCAAGCGTATTCTGAATATCCACACCGCCTACCCAGCGAACGGAATTGTATTTAAGTACTCCCAAAAAATCTCCTCCGATTCAGGCGTTAAGCGATAATCTCGTCGTTTCCGCCGCGGGATATTGTAATTGCACCTTCCTGCTCCAGACGTCTGATGATACCAACGATACGCTGCTGTGCCTCGTCAACATCACGCATACGAACATTGTGCAGGTACTCGATATCTGCCTGCAGATTCTCTCTCGCACGAGAGGAAATATTCGAGAAGATACACTCCGCAACCTCCTGCGTAGAGCCTTTGATAGCGACAGCCAGATCCTTGGAATCCACCTGCTTGACAAACTC
>JBJESA010000037.1:0-18158 GCA_051882535.1 Oscillospiraceae bacterium | reverse complement strand
CAGCGGCTCGTCGGGAATAGTCTTAAGCTGAAATGCGATAAGGTGCGATGCAGCCATAACGGGAATCCCGATTATCGCCGTATACCACACCAGCTTGCTGTCGCAGTATATCAGCGAAATAATGACGGGGAAAATCAACATAAGTATGACGTGGTAAGACAAAAACGCATACAGCAGTCCCGACATCAGAACCACCAGCGTCACCACAAAATAACGCACAGATTTGCTGTGCCTGTGTAGAATATTATACAAGATTGTCGGTATAAACAAGACGATAATCGAAAAAGCAAGCACAGGATAGATTACGCTGTCAATAATGAACACATGGCATAAATTCAGCACCATTACGACCGCCATTAATACCATACACACCCGACAGACTGTTGCCAGTTTTTGATTCGCGTCTTTTTGATATTCATGAATCAATTTGTGTGAAAAATTCATTTCTTTTGTCCTCTCTATTTTTGAACGCGAGCCAGCTCTTTTAGGAAGAAGCCGTCCAGCTCTTCCCATTCAATGCGGTCGCGTTTGGGGAGGGTGTCTATTACCCCGTCCAGCCGTTCTATGCTTTCGGCAAGGAATTTGTCTATATCTTTGAGCGGGGATATTAAGGTCTTTTCGCCGGAGTTCATTTTAAGCTCAAGCAGGTGCTGAACAGAGGCGTTAAGATACGATGGAAGCTCTGCCTCAACCAACTCGACAAACGGCACAGGGGGAGGGGAATTCTGTTCAAGCACCCAGTTACACGCGAGTATAGGTCGAAGTGCATAGAAGTATTTCTTTGGCTGCACCTCGTCCCCTTGCAGATATTTTTTTATGTTATTACGGGCGGTATTGAGATAATGGTGCAGCATATTTTTCTGTGAATAGAAGTGCTTCGCAAGCGGAGCAATCCTCTCGCGAAATCCGTCCTCATAGTATGTTATCGGGGAATTCAGCCACTCATAAAGTGCGGGATTTGCCCGAAACATCAATCGCAGGGTTTTATCCAAATCCCAGCCGGAAACGTCCCAGGTTTCGTCTACGGGTACTTCGATAACGTCCCGCCGCTGCTCCAGCCGCAGGTAGAACTCGGGTTTATGTACATAGATGAACCGCACGTCAAAATCGCTGTCGGGCGATGCGAATCCCCATGCCCGGCTGCCGGATTCCACCGCAAGAAGCACACGCATATCGTGCGTTTGCTCCAGTTCACGGAGTTTTTGGGGGACAAGTATATTCATTTCGATCTGCATCACAATGCCACCGCCTTTCTTTATAAGTCACTTTTTATTATAGCATATACTTCGTAGAATTTCAAGACAAATCAACACCTGTATTATGCTCCTAATCACATTTTTCGCCGACTTTAGGTATTGACATCTCCCAAGCATTACCGTATAATTAAATCAAGAACATTTTTTCGGGACGAAAGCAGGAGGAGCAATGAGAAAGAAAGTCTACGAATTTTTAAGGACTATCCCCAAAGGGAAAGTAGTTACATACGGTCAGATAGCAGAATATCTCGGCAATATAAGACTATCCCGAGTTGTCGGGAACATTCTCCACAACAATCCCGAACCGGACTATTATCCGTGCTACAAAGTAGTCGACAGAAACGGAAACTTGTCGAAAAATTTTGCGTTCGGCGGTATTGAAAAGCAAAAAGAGAGGCTGGAGAAAGAGGGCATTGTTGTCGAAAATTACAAGGTCGATTTAAGCAAATACAGATACGAGTTTTTCTGATTTTCAAATGAGGTACTTTGCTCAAATTATTAAAAGGTGCTGCCGAGATAATCGGCAGCACCTTTTTCAAGTCGGTTTTTAATCATTTCAGAAGTTCGTCGATTTGCTCCACCATCTGGTTGATTGAGGCAACCTGATTTTCAATCTTGAGAGCGTCCTTGGCGTTGTTTTCTACCATCTTGGTTATATTGGAGAACTCGCGGTTTTCGGTTTCAATGCTCTCTGCAATATCTGCGTTGATATCGTAGGTGTGCGTGATAATTTCCGTCTGACGCTCGTTCTCCGTGCTCATGGCGGATATCTCCGTCATCGCCTGCTGGAGCAGCGTATTCATTTCGGACATATTGGTGAAAACGGTGGAGAAGTACTCGTTCTGGAGATTCAATCTCTCGCTGTTCTCCTGAACGTAAGAAATCATTGAAGTAACATTCTGCTGAATGTTGCCCATTACACGCTGAATTTCCGCAAGGGATTCCGAAGTCTTTCCCGCAAGATTTCCAACCTCGTGGGATACGACCGCAAAGCCCTTTCCCGCTGCTCCCGCTCTCGCCGCTTCAATGGACGCATTAAGAGAGAGTATGTTGGTCTGCATTGCAATATCGCTTATCAGCTTCAACGCGGCGTCAATTCCCTTGACAGCTTCGGAGAGTTTTCCCGCAACTGCGTTGGTTTCCTCCATAGAGCGGATAACCTCCTCGTTGACAGTCTGAAGCGAATTGAGCGTCTTTTCGTTTTCGGTGGAGCGATTCATAATTTCGCCCGAGGTTCTGCCTACCCGACCGACATTTTCACTAAGTCTTGTTCCGGACTGCTTGAGCTCGTTGAGGTTTTCTATGCCCAGAGCGGCTTTCTTCCGCAGGGCGTTGCTGTTCTCAAGAAGCTGTGCTCCTGTGGTGGAAAGTTCCTCGGCAGAGGTGGCTTCGTTTGCAGAAATATCTGTGAGAGTAGTTCCTGCAGCGAGCATTTTCTGAGAAAGTTCCTGTGCGGTGGAAAGCACGGTCTGCACGCGTGCATTGTTCCGTTCCATCTCGTCCTTTTTAGCATTGACAAGAAAGCGTCTTACAAGATAAATCAGCAGAACCAGCGTTGGCAGCGACAGTGCTACAGCGACTACTCTGTCCATCATATTTACGATGAAGTATTCGTCAGCCACAGGAAGTTTGTGGTCGTTAAAGAATATCCAAGCAACCGCAAGCGAACCCGCAATCTCAAGTGATACGGCAAGTACCACCTTGTAATCAAGCAGGAAAGAGGTCAGCACTACGAAGAAGAATGCAAATCCCCAGAAATCAGCCGCCGGTATCATATACAGAATGAAATTAAACTGAATTAACAGCAGAACCGACATATAGATTTTTGCCGCTCTAAGCATTGAAGGCTTGACAATGCCGTCCTTTACGCCCAATTTCACCAATACTATTCCAACGGCAAGATAGATAAGGCAGGTTACGTCAAATACGATAAGCGCTGTCCAGCTCACATCGGGAAGCCACCCCATAAATTTAGTGAATGTGTAAAGAATTCCCGCACATTGGCACGCACCCGGCACAAGCAGCAGCACCAGTCGGTAAACGCGGTTTATATAATCGTCAAGTGCCGTAAGCGGCCGTTTGGTCTGTTCGTTCTGTGTGTTACTCATTGTGGATAAATCCTCCCGTTTTTTTGATGTCGGCACAGGCTGCGAACACTGTGAAAATGCCGCTGAAAAATCGGCAGAATTGTCGACTCTTGCTATAACCTGTCGTTCAATTTAATTTTACCACACTTTGGAAAGAAAGTCAACATATAGTTAGCCAGATAAATTTACAAACAGGGCAACGGATTCTCAAAAAACAAAACCGCCGAACCCAATTTAAATCGGGTTCGGCGGTGTGCTGTTAATGCAAATGCCACGGCATGGAAACAGCCGTTTTTGCGATGGAACGAATTATAGCGTTACTTCGCAGCAATCAAAACCGCTGTCGATATAGTGAGCAATAAATCTCGCCTTGAAACAGCGTTTTTTGCACATTCCCTTATCCTTTCCCGATACGTCCAAGTCTTCGGGGAGGACGAATTTGATGCACCGCACCTTTACGTCACGGCAGGAATCGCCCGTGTGAGCGGGAATTGTCATGGTCTTCATTCCACGCTTGTATTCCGTTCCATCGTCTGCGACTTCGGTGACTATCGCCGCAAGTGCCACCCGCTTATCGGGGCAGACATTTTTAAGCGTTACGGAGAGCTGCAAAATCCGCCCCAGCGACTCCATTCCAAGCTCCCCCGCGTCAAATTCTACAGAATCCTCGCAGCCGTCAAGCTTTATATCCACAGGCTCGGGGCAGATTTCGGGGAATACGTCTGTGCCGCAGTCCACCGTAATCTCGGGAGAGGGGAAGTCGACCACGTTGCCCTCGGCGTCATCATAATCAATCGACTCATTTACCTCAATAGTCCCCGAACACGGGCCGATATGCTCCACGGTGAACTCCAGTACCGCACCCTCGCTTGTGGAAACGCCCAGTTCGTCTATCTTCCACCGCACGGTATTTGCGTTGAGCAGGCTTGCCGTGCCTTTGGTCGGAGCAGACAGCGAGGTGATGGTAAAGCAGGGAGCGATAGTATCGGTAATCATGATATCCGTTGCTCCGGGCTTGGAGATATTGCGGGCAAGGTCCTCGAAAAGTTTGTCGAGTTCCTCATCATCGGGAGTGATTGCGACATAAGCGGAGTCGGGGTCTGACGCCCACTCGTTGAGCGACTCTTCGTCAACGCCGCCGTTGCCTGAAAGCCCTATGCAGTAGATGATGATTCCCTGTGCTTTTGCGGCGGCTGCAATCGGGTCGGGGTTTCCGCCCGCCGTGGTCACGCCGTCCGTAAACATCACCATCACCTTTTCGTTTGTCGAAAGGGGGTCGAACAGTTGGACTGCTTTTTCAAAAGCGTCGGCGTGATTTGTAAAACCGTCCGCCGAGAGTGCGTTCACCGCCGCGTTCAAGTCTGCCACAGAGGTGATAAGCTGCGTATCCTGAGTGGCTGTGCCGGCAAAGCTGACAATTCCGATACGACTTCCGTTGCCGATATGTCCATCGTGCGTGCCGTCCGTGGCTTCGTCGATTATTTCGATGAAACGCTTCGCACCGCTTTTCAGATTGGCAAGAGGACTGCCCGCCATACTTCTTGAACGGTCGAGAATCAGCACAATGTCCGTGGGATTGGACACAATATCCGGCTCTGCCGCCAAGGATAATTTTATGTTGAAAGAACCGCCGCACTTAATGCTTGTAGTGCTGAGTTCTTTGTTAGATGTTGTTACACCCATTGTAATTCATTCCTTTCTGAGCTGAAATAGGCTCAATTCAATATATTCGGAATACGAAAAATACGTTACAACGAGCTTAAACCAAAAAGCCGCCGCCCCTCGTTATGGGCGGCGGCTGTGCGTTATTTTGGGATAACTTTTATTTACGGGTGACTGTCGCGGTGAATTTTCCGTTCTCCGCTTTCAGCTCCAGCGACAGCCCCATTCTGCGTGAGGCTTCGGCGGCGATGGAAAGTCCCAATCCGCTGCCCTTTCCGCTTCTGCTGTTGTCGCCCTTGGTGAAAGGCTCGGCGAGTGCTTTTACATCCAGCTTGTCGGCGGTGCTGCAGTCGTTGGTGACGGTTATTCTACCTTGCTGACATTCAACGGCTATGCTGCCCGACTTATCCGTATACTTCACGGCGTTTCCGATAAGGTTATCCAGAACGCTCGCCATAAGCGACTTATCCGCTGTAAACGGTGCAGTGCCGCTGACGGTGAGTTTTAAGCCGTTCTTTTCGAGTTCTCCGTCATAGTTTGCAGCGATATCCCGTGCAAGAGCGGCAGCGTCAAACTCGGTCGCTGTTGCTTTGAACGAGCCGTCCTCCAACTTTGAGAGCTCCAAAACGTTTGCGATGATGGAGTCCATACTTCTGACGTTCTCCAGAATAGAAGCCGTGTAATGTAGGCGTTTATCGGTGTTGACGTCATTCTCTAAATTCTCCGCATAGCCCGAAATCACCATAAGCGGTGTTTTCAAATCGTGGGCTAACTTGTTGGTCATATCTCTGCGGTAGTCCTCAACGGCATAGTGTGCGGAAAGCTCCGCGTACTTAACACGGGCAAGCAGCAGGCTAATCAACAGGCTGATTATTACGGTGATGGGTACGGCATACATAATCGCCCATTTTGCAAGAACGTCCGTTTTCACCAATACCACATCTACCAAGGTGCAGCACTCGTCATTGATGATAACGCTGTTTACGCTTACTCTGTAGTTGTCGTAATGGTAGGTGTAGAGTTCCTCGCTGTTTGAAATCAGTCTTAAACATTCTTCATTGGTATTGTCCTCGCAAAAGATGATATAGCGGGGTGCGCTTTCATCAGCGGAGTATTCGGCAAAACCCGCGGGGATTGTTTCGTCAAGCGTGAACTTATCGACAGTCGTTTCTTTTTCGGTTTCCTTTACGACAACCTCTGCGGGGATAAAGCTCTTTCCATCGGAATAATAGTGCGTTACGTAATACGAGTATGTGGAGTTCTCTCTGTTTTCCTTGGTGTCGTATTTCTCACGAATTATATCCGTACAATTGGCGTTCGCCTCGTTGATTTCGAGGAACTGTCTGCCCGACTTGCCCTCCCCCTCGTAGGACAGAATAACGGTGTTCTTCGGCGTGATAAGCGGTTTTCTATCGCTGTCATAAATAGCCGTGTAAAGCGAAACACACTCGCTGTCGGTTGTAAATTCGGAGATGATAAGCTGAGCGTAAGCGTCGCCCCTGTCGTCATAATATCCATTCTGAATAATGCGCTGTGCAACTCCGCTCGGGAAATTCATCAGCTGGTCGCTCATATAGCTCACCCCGAAAACGGAGATTATCGCAGCAATCAATGAACACACGATAAATGTGGGGATTAGCTTTCTCACGAAAATCTGTCCCTTTGAGTAACGTTTCCTGCCCATTCGCAGCTGCTTTTCCGTGTACTGCGTTTTAGTATTCATAAGATACACCCTTTCATCAAATCTTGTCGGTCAGCTTGTAGCCTTTGGAGATGACGGTTTTAATCTGTTCGCCCGCACTGCCCAGAGCTTTCCGCAGCTTCTTGATGTGGTTGTCTACCACTCTGTCGCCGCCGAAATAGTCGTAACCCCACACGCGGGTGAGCAGCGTTTCGCGGGCGATTACCCAATCCTTGTGTTCCAACAGGTATGCCAGTATCTCGTATTCCTTGGGGGGAAGTTCCACGGGAATACCGTCAACGCAGACCGTCATTTTCACGGGGTCAAGGGAAATCCTCCCGCAGGTCATTACCTTGGCGGAGGTCATACCCTTGGCACGTCTTAGAATAGCGTTGGTCTTGGCATATAATTCGGCAAGCGAAAAGGGCTTTACTATGTAATCGTCGCAGCCCAAATCGTAGCCGAACAGTTTATCCTCCTCGCGTCCTCTCGCGGTGAGAAAAAGCACAGGGACGCTGCTTTTCGCCCTGATGTGACGGCAAAGGGAAAAGCCGTCCGTTCCGGGGAGCATAACGTCAAGCATCACAAGGTCGTATTCGTTGGTATGGAGAAGCTCCAGTCCCATATCTCCGTCCGACGCTGTTTCAATCGTGATAACGCTGTCCTTCGAAGCAAAATAATCGGTGATTACCTCGCGTATCTGTTCATCATCTTCAACAAGCAATATTCTGAATGACATATCTGTTTCCCCCTTGACTATATGATAACCTATGGGTGTATCCTTTGTGTATCCTCAAAATGACTAATTCCGACACAAATTAATTATAGCACACAGTCGAAAAAAAGTAAAGAACAAGGCTCCGACTGTTTTACACATATTTTACACAGATTTGGCATCTTCTTGCTTTCTTCTCCATGCATTATACAGTATAATAAAGAAAAGGGAGTGAGTGATGTTGAGTTATTACAGCGAAAAGAAAGCAGACGATATTCTTGTAGAAATCGTCGAACGGGAACTGGCGGAATTTTCGGGCGGTGTGACGGTTTCCTCTGCGAAAATTGTCGTATTCGTCATACGCAGGCTGGTCAAAGGTCTGGTGCCGCTTATCGTTGCCGCACTTTTCGGTCTGATGATGAGGCTTGTGGTTCCCTTTGTTATTGTCGCCGCAATTTTCGAGATTGTGTCGCTGGTGAAGTATTTCTCAAACGGCTGTCTGGTGATGTTGATTTCAGAAGAAGCAAAGAAAGCCCCCGACAAGAAAATCTCAACCATAATTTCGGAAATATGCGAGTGCGGCAATAGCGGAGCATTCGCCCTCCGCACAACAAAATCCGTCCGAAAGCCCAAAATCAAGCCTATTGCAATCACGCTGTGCGTTGTCTTCGGATTGATTATCGCGGGCGGGGCAGCGTATCTTTTTGCACCCATTACCCTCTACTCCCGAACCGACGACGGCTATGTTATCACCCTGTGCCGCACGGGGCTTTCGGGTGATGCAAAGATAGACCCCTACAGAAACGGCGAACCTATAGTAGGCATAAAAAGCGGTGCTTTTAAGAACAACTTCTTCCTCAAAAGCGTTGAACTTCCCGATAGCCTTACTTTCATAGAGGGCGAGGCGTTTATGAACTGCGTAGCACTGAAAAGCATCGAGATACCGCCAAGAGTAACAGAAATCCGCGGCGACACTTTCCACGACTGCAAAACTCTCACAACAGTTAAATTGCACGACAACATAACCGCACTCCATGCGGCGTGCTTTATGGGCTGCGAAAGCCTCAGGGAAATAAAGCTGCCCCGCAAAATAACCGAAATACGCGAAAATACATTTAACGGCTGCTATTCCCTTATGAGAATCGACATACCCGAGGGCGTAACGCGAATCGCGGCAAGGGCGTTCTTCGACTGCAATTCGCTGTCCGATGTCACTATCCCCAAAAGCGTGACGGAAATCGGAAGTTCCTCATTCAGAAGCTGCGAGAATTTAAGTCAGGTAGTTATCCGCAAGGGCTGTTCGGTAAACGAACGTGCCTTTAAAGAAAGCCCGACCGTAATATCATATTACTGAGGTGCATAATGGAAAGTCCCGAGAAATTCATTCACATTTTGTACGTCCCGACAATGAGCTGCAATATGCACTGCAAATACTGCTATCTTGGCGACACAACGGTGGACAGCGAGAGCGGTCACGGCTGCGTTGAAACGCTTTCCTTTGCGGTGGAAAAGTTCTTGCAGGCGGGTGTAATGCCGTTTAACATCTCGCTTCACGGCGGGGAGGTCACCTGTCTTTCAAGTCGGGATTTTCATGATACGGCGGCGTTTATTTCCGACTATTATGCGAAAAACAAAGCCGTTTTGGAGCAGAACGGCTTTCGAGTCGGCAGACCGCATATCAAGACCAACCTCTACGGTCTTGACCGCCACATTGACGCGATACGGGAATTGAACATTTCGGTAAGCGGCAGCCTTGACCTGCCGTTTTCGTTGCACGACGAATTCCGCGTAACCAAAAAAGGCGAGCCGACGTTGGAAAAGATACTCGCAAATATTGAGCTGCTGCGGGATATTCCGAACAGAAAAAAGGTTTCCGCAACGATTTTTAAGGAGCATATAGGGCGGCTTGACGAGCTGAAAAACGACATACTGTTTTTGCACAAAAACACCTGCCTTGATATGAACGACTTCAATTTTATGATAGGATTCGGCGGGCAGGACGGACTGCTTACCCCGCTTTCGGAGGAAGAACAGGTGCAGTTTTACGAGGAAATGCACCGTGCCTTTGACGGTACAGAGCTTGACCGCGGAGTAAACGGTGCATGGTTCGCGGAGTTCACGCCAAATTATTGCACGGGCTGCACAAACTGCGGGGAAAAGTTCTTTCTGCTGGAGAGAAACGGCGACATTTATTCCTGCGTAAGAGGTCAGGGCAACAAGGATTTCTACTACGGAAACATCTACGAAAACTCCGTATCCGAAATTATGGATAATTCGCGGACGAAAATCTTTCTTGCACATAACCGCAGCGGATTCAGTGAAGACTGTGCACAGTGCGGATATATCGGGCTGTGCAAAACGGGTTGTCCCTTTGTGAAAAGGCTTTACGGCACGGAAAAATCCTACACCTGTCTGCTCCAAAAGCGTATTTACGAACACTCCCCTGCAATTTATCCAAAGGCGGAGGATACCCGTGCGGAGGTTTACGGATACACGCTTATAAATCACCCGCAGCTTTCGGAGCGGTTTTACAAGAGGGAGTTTACTGTTGACCCCGCTATGCCGACGCTTGAGGAACTAATTGCAGCGGATACCCGCCTCAAATACATCTACAGTGAGGACGCTTTTGTGCTTTGTGCCGATGGAACAGAGTTTAAGCTTTGCTCACAGCTTCTGCGAAGGGACAGAGAGATTATCTGCCTTTCGCCACAGTCGGAAATAAAACTGTTTATCCGCAAAGAGGTGCTTGAAGCAGAGTGCGACTACCCCGCCAACAACTCGCTTTACATAATGCTGTTAAGCGGCGATACCATTGTCTACGGCGACGAAGGCAGAGAAAAGCAGGCACATATAATGACGCATCAGGTGTTTAAGAATACGCTGTCGGCGTTCCCGTCAGATAAGGACGGATACTACTGCTTTGATATGTCGGGGCTGCTAAGGCTTTACGCCGACAGTATGTCCGAAGACCTTCCGAACAACCTTTTCTTCACCACCGCCGCCCTTCGTGACTACCATTACCTAAAGCACAAAAACAACGCGTACTATCACATACAAGCACAGAATCTGCCGTTTCAGAACATCGAACTGTACTACTGCCGCGAAGAATAGCTGCCAAACATCAATGAAAGGAGAAGCGTCCGCAAGGACGCAAAATCACCAATGAAAAACGGACTGCCCGAAACCTACCGCGAGATAACCGCACTGAAACACGCACACATAATCGAAAAATACGTTACCATTACCGACCCGCAGCTTATTCCCGAGATATTCCACTTTATAATGGAAAGCCCAGTGAATAAGGTCACGCTGAATCGCGGCTTTCTCACGTTTACCAACTACTACGGCGATATCGTAAAGGCAATGCCGATAATACCGCGTATACCGGTGGATTATCTTTCGATAACACGCGACAAAAGCAATATCAGGACGCCGGGCAGCAGGTCAAGCAGCAGCTTCAGCTCAGGCTCATCGAACAACAATAACAATAATAATAACAACAATAACAATAACAACTCCTGAGTGACGAACATCACAGGCAGTCTGACGTGTGTTGCCTAACTGCTGATTACCGCCCGCTCCAAATGCTATTGGGAACATATCGGAACACTTTTCATTATGACCCTTTTAAGGTTTGGGCAGCCCTCACTTATTCTTTAAAACAGAACGCCCTCCCCCGTTAGGGGAGGGCAGTTTGTCGAAAATGTGTACGAACAGACTGTCGAGAAAGCTCCAGATGCTAGGAAGTGGCACCACGGCTAGGCTTTGTGCCTGCCGTGGTGTCGCTGACGACGCAGATGGGGCTTTATCGACAGTCTGAGGGAAACTTATACCTTGCTATCGCCTCGCGGTTAAATTACCGCTTAAGACTTTTCAGATACTCCTTTTGCTGTGGAGTAATGCGGTAACTCTCGCGGGCTTTTTGGATAGTGCGGTTATGCACCCATACGTCCATTTTTGCGTTCTCGAGAAGCGGAATTGCCGCGTCCCACTGCTTTGCAAGAGCAGTCGCCATATACCACGCAATCTCCATATTGATGTAGTACTCCTCGGATTTTATGCTCGCCGCGAGTTCGAGATATTCGGGGCTGAAATCCTCGTCAAGGAAGTGCTGCATCAGCATACCAATCGCGAATCTCACCGTATAGGTATGCTCCGAAGTCAGCCACTTGCGGATAAAGGGGAGAAGTTCGGCTTTGTGCTTTTTAAAGCACTTCGGCGAGGTCTGGTCGCAGGTCGCCCAATTGTCGATATAGGGCAGAAACCGCTCCACTTCCGCAACGCACTCCCCGAAGTCGGAAATCTCCGAAATGAGGAAGCCGTGGAGCTGGTTTTCGTCAAAATACGCGTGCGGCAGCTGGGCGAGAAACTCCGATTTCCGCTCGTCTTTCTTCAAATCTTTCGCCATTTTTCGGAGAACGGGCGTGCGTACGCCGATTATCGTATCGGCGGGAATTGTGGGGATAAGGCGGCTTTGAAATTCCGCGTATTTGCAGTCGCAATTCTGCTGAAGCTGTTGTAAAATAGTGTCCATAGCGGCTCCTTTAGGTTTTTCTCTGAAAGTTAATATTGGCACGTTTTGCCTGCTGTGCCAAGTCTTTGGTCTGGATTTTGTACTGCCTGCCGTCTTTAATGAAGTAGGTCCCGAGTTGGCGGAACTCGAAGCTCACGTTCTGCCGAATGCACTGCTCTCGGATATTCAGCACCCAATCGTAATTCAGCGGGCGGGCGTTAATATCGGATTCGCCGCCGACAACCACCAATTCCACGTTGTCGAGATACTTCTCAATTTCGAGATTTTCAAGCAGCGGCTGTGCAGTGATACAACGGTGCTTAATGGGCAAATTGTGGAACAGCGAGAGCTTGTAATCCGCGTTTTTTTGATTCTCCACCGTGCAGCAGACTACCACATTTTCATAGCCGTCGCCCCAATCGTGCGGAACACAATCCGCAAATCTGTCAATTCGCTTTGTAAGGAAAAGGAACGTGCAATCCTGCCGCTCCCTAATCATTTCCCAGCACTCGTCACGCCACTCGTCCGCTTCCTCAATCAGAAAATCGGTCGAAAAGCAGAGGTAGACTATGCCCGACTTCATCTTGTAAGCACCGTTTTTCAGTTTTCGGACAGGCTTGTAAAAGTCGTCCGTTTTCACGATGTCGTTTGTGTTTACACCGCGTTTATAGTCGCCTTTGTGTATGTAACAATGCAGACAGCCTTCGCTGCATTTCTTACAACCACGCCATGGGTTCCACATAGCCATAATTATACCTCACGATTTTGTATTTTGAGGGAACGTCGGGGTTTTCGCTCACACGGACGGGGACGTTTGCTTTCTGCGTGGTGAGCTTTGCACGCTTCGCAGTCGCCGTAACGCGGGCAATTTTTCCTTTTGCAGGGACAAGCTTTATTCTCCATAATCTCCTCCTTAATCTGATTGTACTATAAGTCCGGACGAGAAGTCAATGGGAATTGATTCAAACAGGTCGTGTCATTTGCAAATCGCACGGCTCGTTTTCTGCGATTTCCTTGATTGGATTGTCGGTAATCTCCGCACCCATCGCCCGATAAAACGCAATAGTTTCCTCCGAGGAACAAGCGGAAATGTAGAGCTCGCCTGCACCGCTTTTACGGGCTTCGTCAACACCCTTTTCAAAGAGCCGTCTGCCTATGCCCTGCCCTCTGTATTCGGACGAAACGTGCATCATATCAAGAATCATTCGGCAGCCGTCCGATTTGTTGAGTTTCTTGATTAACCCTATGAAGCCTACAACCTCGGCATTATCCAGTGCAAGATAGGTGATGTACTCCTCGCTCATCAGATTTTTAGCGACCGCTCTCTTCTTTTTCAAATCCCAATCCTCTGTATAGGGCATTTCGACTAACCGATACTCTCCGTCAATACGTCTGTAAACCCTTTTCACATTCTGCGTGCGGTTATAATTATCAAGCGAATTTTCATTGAAATTCCCGACTGAAAGCCTCTCAATTTTCAGCATATTAAGCCCTCCGTAATTCTTATTCTGAATCCATTTTAACACACTTTCAAAGCCAAGTCAAGGATTCCGGAACGCAAACCGACAACCTGCGAAATAACGAGATAAGCGGCAATTACAGATTCTTGACAATGCGTTCTCCGAGTGATAAAATAGATTAAGCAAGATAGATTTGACAGGAGGATACACAATGAAAATACTTGTACTGAACGGAAGCCCCAAGCGTGACAAGAGCGACACCATGCATATGACGCGTGCATTTCTGGCGGGAATGAACGATATCGCCGAAAATGACGTTCACATAATCAACGTAATCGACAAACACATCGAGTACTGCACGGGCTGCCTGTCCTGCATGAGCAACGGCGGCGACTGCGTACATAAAGACGATATGCGTGGTATTCTCGAGGAGATTCTGGAGTCGGACGTGCTGCTGTTCAGTTACCCGCTCTACAACTACGGTATGCCCGCACCGCTCAAGGCACTGATGGATCGCACTCTCCCTTTAAGCAACCTCGCAATGCGAAAGGTGGGCGACTACTACGAACACACAAGCACTCACGATTTCTCGCATCTTCGATATGTGATGATTTGCGGCTGCGGTTTCCCGAATATGGAGAACAACTTTGAGCCTGCGGTGCTGCAATTCAAACGAATGTTCCGCGGGGATACCGCTATTATCACCGTGCCCGAAGCACCGATGTTCAATGCACCCGAAGCGGAGATTGTCACCAAGCCGTTCCTCGAAACGGTACGCCAAGCGGGTAGGGAATACGCCGAAAGCGGAACAATTTCTTCCGAAACAATGAGCCGTCTGGCAACTCCGATGATACCCATGGACGAGTACATCAAAATTGTAAACGGTAAGGCGGGGCAGTAATCCCCGCAGAATTGTTTTATAAAGAATATGTGGGGGTGCGTTAGCACCCCCACATATCTTTCTTGACAGCGGATTATTCTATAGAGAAAAAAACTCGAAAAATTACTTTCTTCTCTTCTTGGCGACAACAGCCACAGCACCGCCTATCGCCGCAGCAGGAATCAGAACAAGTGCCGCACCTGTTTCAGGGTTTTTGTTTCCGTCAGACTGGGCATTTGAATTGTCGGAAGACGTCGGCTCGGAAGTAGGCTTGCTTACAGGCTCGGAGGTAGGTTCACTTGTGGGTTCGGAAGTAGGCTCGCTTGTAGGCTCAGAAGTCGGTTCGCTGGTAGGCTCGGAGGTTGTCGGCTTGGACGCTTCATCAGCCTTAACGTAGGTCACAAGTGTAAACTCCTTATCCTTGCCAAAGTAGAAAATATCTTCGTTGACCGTTGAAACGCTGTCTGCCGCAATTTCTTCGGAAACCTTATTCATATTGCGGTCGATAAGATATCCCTTGCCGTTCTTGATAACAGGGGCATAGTCACCGTAGAATGAACCTGCATCATCGAAAAGTGCAAGCTCTTTTCCGTTGCTGTCGATATATCCCCACTTCTCATCTTCGGTCTGAACCAAGAAAATTTTGCCGTCCTCGGTGGACATACTCTTGTAATATCCTGAAATAGGCGGGAGTTTATAATCTTCTGCACCATTTAAATCAACAAGCGTGTAATAAGTTTTACTTTCATCATCACCCATAGTACCGGAAACAATAGCCTTTGTCCCATAGATAGCTCTACCCAAGGAAGCAATATTTATCGCCCATCCGTCAGCGTCGCCGTAATCGCCATACCGTACATGATTGCCGATATCGTAAATCTTATTCTCGTTTGTGCTGTAAACCATGTGATGCGGTGCAAACGGAGCATTTCCTGCATACCACATAACATAGTTTCGTCCGTAACTCTCGGTGTCAATAACGTTAAACGGCTGCTCGCTTTTATAAATCGAATTAAGCTTGCCGTCTTTGCTTATTGAAAAACACTCAAAATCATAACCTGTAAAAGAAAGCTCGTCTTCTGGAGGATATTCCGTTGGTACATATGCTACATATCCGACATTTTCCCCACCTTTTGAAGCGCCGCCCCAATAGTATATTGTATCATAATTTTTACTTGTAAGCGTACTTGTCGTCTTCTTGCCTGTAGAGTCATAGACATTGACATTCAGCTTATTTCCGGATATTTCAAAGCTCATAGAATATCCATTGGGGTTGGTATAATGCCAATCCGTGCCAAGCTTGTATGCCGTTGTAATCTTGTTATTCTTCTTGTCGAGGTGAACAACATAACGCTCTGTTAAGTTACCGTCTGCGTCTTCTTTTGCAAACTGAATATACTCGTCTTCAAAACTTCCGCTCCACCAGTCAAGACCGTTTGTGTCAAGGTCGGTGTCAACGTTCGTAAACGTGAACTTTCCGCTCTCACGCCACTCGGCAAGCTCTTTTTCGCCGATATGGAAGAACTTGCTTTGGTCGTCTTTCTCCCCACCGGGAGCAAAATATCCGTCACCGTAGTACATAAGGCTAGCAGCACCGTTCGCTTCTTTTGAAGACGCGGTCAGCAGCTTCAGCTGTGCCGTTTCCTCTGCCTGTGCCACAACTGCTGTCGAACTGAGAACAGTAAGTGCTGCGGTTACGGCACACAAAGATTTTTTGAATCTCATAAGATATTCTCCTTTTCTTTCACCCGACTTTCGGGCATAATATATAGTAGTCCATTTGGGCTATTTACATTATACCCTAAACAGATTATTTTGTCAAGACCATTTGGTCTATTATTGTAAAATTTTTTTAGGAGGTTATGTATGAACAAATTAAAAGAATTGCGTATTTTCCACGATTTAACGCAGGATAGAGCCGCGAAAATCGGCTATATATCCAAGAAATCGTATATTCGCTACGAAAACAGCGAACGAGTTATGCCGCTTGACACGGCGGTTTTCTACGCCAGATATTACGGCGTTTCACTTGACTATCTGGCGGGAACAACAGACCAAACGGGGCAATTAGCACAAACGGAGATACCCCGAACGGTTGAGATAGTCCCACAGCTAATGAACACGCTGAAACACCTGACCGATGAACAGCAGATACGCCTAGCGGAATTTTTGAACTCGCTGAGAAGAAAATGAAGCCCGAAACATACCGTTTCGGGCTTTCAGCTTGTCGAAAAAGTCTTTTTTTAACGAGTCGCACCCCCACCCCCTGCCCCCTCCCCCGAAGGGGGAGGGGGAGAAGTCGGGCACGTGCGTGCCTGCGACTGCATTGGGGGCTTCGCCCCCAAACCCCCATTGTGAAGGTTGCACCCCACATAATAGGTTTTTCGACAGACTGGAAGCCCGAAACATAGCGTTTCGGGCTTTGTTCTTACTTAATAAGCAAAAAATGCGTTACGATTGACGTCCTGCCATTACCAATCCCTTTTGTGCGTCCATTGTAACGGCAATGCCGCTCTTGAGGACTGCGGTAGCGTGCTCTGCACCTACGATTACGGGAATGTCGAGAGTCATTCCGACGATTGCCGCGTGGCTGTCCGCTCCGCCCTCCTCGGTAATGATACCCGCCGCCGACTTAAGCAGCGGAAGAACCGCGTTGGAAGTCTTGGGCATTACGAGAATCTGTCCGGCAGCAAAACGCTCTGCAGCTTCTTCATCGGTGTTCGCTACACATACTGTTGCGGTGGTTTCGCCACCGTTGATACCGGTTCCCGAAACCAGCACATCGCCTACGATATGCACCTTCATCAGATTTGTAGTACCCGAAACGCCGAGCGGCACGCCTGCGGTAATTACTGCGAGGTCGCCGTTCTTGAGAAGCCCCGCTTCAACCGCTTTCTCCACAGCAAGGTGAATAAGGTCGTCGGTGTTGGTGTTGAGTTCCTCGCACATCAGTGGGATAACGCCCCACGAAAGTGCCATCTGACGGTAGGTGGTTTCGCTGGTGGTGCAGGAGATAATTGGACATTCGGGGCGATAGCGGGAAATCATACGTGCGGTGGTTCCCGACTTGGTGACGGTTACAATCGAGGACGCACCGAGTTCCATCGCAGCAGTAACGGTCGCATGGGAAATAGCGGCGGAAACATTCGCACCGTCAAACGACTCCTGCTTGTGGAAACGCTTTTTGTAGTCGATAGCCTTTTCGGTGGTTTCGGCAATGAGTGCCATGGTCTTCACAGCTTCAACAGGGTGGTCGCCCGCAGCGGTTTCGCCCGATAACATAATCGCACTTGTTCCATCATAAATCGCATTGGCAACATCGGTTGTTTCTGCTCTGGTGGGACGCGGGTTATGTATCATGCTCTCCAGCATCTGGGTAGCCGTAATAACCTGCTTGCTTGCACTGAACGCTTTCTTAATCAGCATCTTCTGAAGGCGGGGAATTTCTTCAAACGGAATCTCTACGCCCATATCGCCGCGGGCAACCATTATGCCGTCCGAAACGCGGAGGATTTCGTCAATATTCTTTACGCCCTCCTCGTTCTCAATCTTGGCGATAATGCGGATATCGGGGTGGTTCTCTTCCTCAAGTATCTTGCGGATTTCGAGCACATCATCAGCACAGGTAACAAAAGACGCTGCGATAAAGTCAAAATTTTCACGGCAGCCGAAACGGATATCCGAAATATCCACCTCGCTAAGGTACGGCATAGACAGCTTAACTCCGGGGATATTCACACCCTTGTTGTTGGACAGCACGCCGCCGTTAAGAACGGTGCATACGATATCCGCAGTGCCGTCTGCATTACGCTTGATATCCGAGCAGCGAATAGTAACATTACCGTCATCAATCAGAATATGCGTACCAACGGTAATATCGTTTTTCAGATTTTTATAAGTAATT
>JBJESA010000036.1:2285-18161 GCA_051882535.1 Oscillospiraceae bacterium | reverse complement strand
AAATCCATCTCCTCGCGGTAGATGGGGATAACCTGATAGAAGTTCACAACATCGCCGTTCGGGAGAGTACACTTCTCCGCACCCTCGTCTACGCCCTCGGGGTAGATAAGCAGAGTGCCGCACAGGTCGGTGTTTTCGGCGAACGGATTCCTGTTATCGACAGAATGTCCCCAACCAAGCCATGTGTCGCAGTCAATGGGCAGATGTGCCAGACTTTTCAGCACCCCGATAGGCCAGAACCACTCGTCGGAATGCTGACCGAGTTTCCAGTCGGGCGGCAGACAGATTATAAGCTCAGCTCTTGCCAAATCCTCGTCTGCGTCTTCGGGGAGAGTCATTTGGTGAGCACCCATTCCCATTGTAATGAGCGTGAAGTAATTGCGTTCCTTCGTGGGAGGGATTATTGCCACATCAACGTGTATATCCTCGGAGGAAATCTCGTGGAAAACCGAGGAGAATTCTCCGAAATACTCCTTGATATGCTCCTCGAGAGCGTCCAGTTCTTCTTCCTCGTACATCTCCAGATCGTCGATATCCATATCCTCTGAATCTTCAGAATCTTCGGAATCGTCTGAATCCTCGGAATCGTCCGGCTCACACCCGAGAATCCCGTCGATTTGCGACATAAGTGCGTCCAACATCTCGGATACCGTATCGCCGTGGTTATTTAAGGTCATCGCACGGACAAGGCACTCCTTCGCGTTATCAATGATTTTTTTCCTCAAAGCAAGGTCATCAAGGCATTCCGCGTCGTCTTTTGCCGTTTTAAACAGGGCAACTGACATATTGAACTGCCAATCGAAGGTGTTCTCCTCTGCCTCACGCAGACCTTCCATAACGGCTACCGCTTTCTTATGCTCGCCAATCCCGAGATAAGCCTTGGCAAGGTAGTACATAATCTCTGCGTCGAGCACTTCCTCGGGCAGCACAAGTATAGCGGCAACGATTTTCTCGTACTCGCCATTACTTTCCCATTCCAGTAATTGTTCCAAAAGCGACTGTTTATTCATTGATAATCTCCGTTCGAACGTTTGAATTACAGCAGAATTTCTCGGCGGTGAGCTTGAGCACAGCCATGGAATTAAGCTCCTGCTCGGACACCTTGTTTTCGGACGGGTTTTCGCCGTACTTCTTGAAAATCAGGTTCAGCCCCGTAATTTTGTCGATACCCGTGATAAACTCGATTTCGCCCGTTCCCGTAATTGAGCGGTAACGTGCGGCAATCCCGAAACCATCGCTGCTCTTTACAATCTCGTGCAGCTTGTCAATCTCAAAAGCCGCATTGTGGTTGCGTTTGATAAGCTCTATCTTCTTCCCCTTCTCCGAGCCGCAGAAGTACAGTTCCAGCTTCCCGCCCGTGAGATTATACCCGAAGCACATCGGGACGATATATGGATAATCTCCGTCAATGAGGGCTATTCTGCACACACGCGACTGGCTTAACAACAAATCTATTTCATCAAAATCTTTGATTTCTCTTTCTTCAAACATCAGCTCTCCCCCTCAAAAACAATACCCGCAAACCATAGCGGCTGCGGGTGAAACAGTGCTTTACGAATTAGTTCGCAGCGTTTGCTTTCTTAGCAAGCTGGGATTTCAGACGAGCTGCCTTATTCTTGTGGATAAGGCCCTTGCCTGCAGCCTTGTCAACGCTTACGCTTGCAGACTTGATAACTGCAGCATCTGCACCCTCTGCACGAGCCTTCTTGATAGCAGTTCTGAGAGATGCTCTTGCACTCTTGTTCTGCTCGGATTTTGCCTTAGAAGTGATAACTCTCTTCTTTGCAGACTTGATATTTGCCATTTTTTTCACCTCCGTAATTGATTTTCAGAAAATAATCGTATTTTGCGGGCGAAATTTGGAATACTCTTTTTATTCAAAACTCCAATTTCTCGAACGCACCATAACGCGATTTTTCATAGTACATTTTATTATAACACATTAAAACCTAAATTTCAAGGGGTTTTTGAGATTTTTTACAAAGTTTTTTGAGGAATTTTCGAATTCGGGGCGTTAAAATGCGGAATTCAGCACTCGTTCGGGGGATTTGAGCGGGTGTATTACCCACATACTGGACTATGCGAGGAGATTTTCCCGACAACGGGAAAAATTTGTGCTTCCGCATAGGTGGGAAACGTCAATCTCATACATAATCAGAACAGGAGATGATGAATTGGACGCACGAGGACTGGCAATGGAAACCGCACAGGTATTAAACGGCGGTCGGGGCGTGAATGCCGTATCACGGCAAATCGGGGCAGTGAAAATCACCGACGTCACGATTTCCGAGGAGGCACAATCACGAGCGGGACGGGCTTCGGGGCGGTATATCACGCTGGAGGGAGAGCCGGACGCTCAGGGGCTTTCCGCACTGCTTCAGCGGGGACTGACGCAGCTTCTCCCGCCGCACGGACGGCTGTTCGCGGTGGGGCTGGGGAACCCCGATATAACCCACGACAGTCTTGGAGCGGCGGTTGTGCGGGCTCTCGCGGTTCGCAGCGGGCGGCGGTACTCGCTGTGTGCCATCGAAACGGACGTTTCCGCACGAACGGGCATAGACACCGCCCGACTGGTGAAAGCCGCCGCCCGCGAACTCCGCACCGACTGCATTATCGCGATTGACGCACTATCCTGTACTGCTCCCGCCCGAATCGGGAAAACCGTCCAGCTCACCGACACCGGCATTATCCCCGGCTCCGCCACCGTGAGAAGCCGCCTCCCGCTCACCCCCAAATCCCTCGGAATACCTATAGTTGCCGTGGGCGTTCCCACCATAACCCCGCTCAACTCCGTAACCCAAGCCGATTCCGACTCTCGCTTCCACATCACCACACCGGATATTGATGTCCTCGTAAAAATATGGGCGGAAACCATAGCGGGGGCGGTGGAGGAACTGTTGGGATAGTTTTTTGGGGGCTTGGGGCTTGCCCCCAATCAGGGAGTGCAGAGGGGCACGAAGTGCCCCTCTGCATACGAATCTTTCCCCCCTTCCCCCAACGGGGGAAGGCTAAATCTCGTGCGTCGCTTTGCTCCGCCCGAGCTTTGGGCAGGGGGGATAGGGGGAATCTCATATAAAAGAAAAAACAAAAACGCAAAATACTCCGTGGTACAGAGTAAAAAAAGTGTCTGGGGGCTTTCGCCCCCAGACAAAAATATTATTATGCCAATCCTCTTGCCTCAAGCTCGTCTACCAGTGCGTTTACTGCGGGAACATAGTCCTTCATCGAGTTTCTGAGGTTGTTGAGGAGGTTGATGTTGAGGTTTCCTCGATTAAGCGACTCATAGAAGTAAGTCCAATCGTGGTCAACGTCAATTCTTGCGTAGTCGGCGGTATCGTACAGTTTGAGAAGCTTGTCGTCGATAATCAGCTCTTTCTCGTTATCCTTAATGGTATCAAACACCGCATTATACGTAAGCATAATTCCGTAAAGCTCGGTGTAGTCCATCTTGGTGAATTCGCCGGCGTTTACAGACGGCAGCATATCAGAAAGCGACTGTCCGCTGCTTGACTCGTCAATCTCAATCTCGATATCCCACAGCTCGTCGAACAACTCCCAATACTGCTCTTCGGCAGCCGCGAGAGCCTCTGCATAGCCCTCGGTTTCTGCAGATGCTTCGGCAAGCTGCTTTACATTCTCACTCAAGTCGCTGTACTTCTTGACCAGTCCAATAATTCGGGAGAGCATCTCGGTATTGGAAGAATCAACCAGCAGTGTATACTCCGCAAGCTCCTGTAGGTCCTCTTCGATATACTGCAAAATGTCATCGGGCGTCAACGCATCGTCACCGTGAGCGGGACCCGTAGAAGAATCCAGCGGGTTGGTGTACTCGGGCAGTTCTTCAAAAATGCTGTAACCGGAGAGTGCGTTTCTTATTCCGTCATAAGCCACGCCCACTTCGTCAAGATAATCCTTGAGCTGTCCCATTGCCGCGTCATCAAGCGTTCCCTGTTCCAGAACCGGCGTGAGGTCAATCACGTCTGTGGGATACTCGGAAACGGCGTCATTCTCTGCAGCAGCGGAAACGTTGAACTGAACAGAGCCGTACTTTGAAACGTCCAAACGAACGTAAGCGTTCTGTGTGTTTCCTTCAATTCTTGTGGAGAATGTAAGCATCATATTGTTGATTGCGGCGAATGCTTCCTTGCTGCCAAGCTGGTCTTCGAAGCTCTCGGGCAGTTCCATGCTGATTACGCAAGTACCGACAGGAACTTCCTTACCGCAATACTGCTCGGTCTTTACGCCCATGCAGTTTATATTGAATACCATCTGCTCGCCGTCGGATTCAACCTCGACAGTCATATCGAAGTCGGATTCATTCATGATGTCTGCCTTTACGACAACCTTGCCCTCATCGCCGAAAGTCATCTCGAATGCGGCTACCTTTTCCTGGAAAGTCCAGCCAACGGTGACTTTCTCGGCTTCGGTATCATCGGCGTCTTTATCAACTGCTTCGATTGTCTTGGCAAGAATATTTCCCTTCTTGTCGATAATGGTTGTGATAACCAGCTTGTCGCCATCGCCTGCTTCAAATTCGATAGCGTCCATAATAGCGGTTTCGTACTTCTCGGCGGTCATTTCTACGCCAATCTCGTTGCAGTAATCTAAAATCTTGTTCTTGAGATACTCGTCCTTGGCGATAATCTCCGCAATGTCGGTGAACAGCTTTTCGAGCAGTTCGCCCTCGAATTCGGCGGTGATTTCCTTACCCGAAACAGTCACGTCCGCAATCTTTACGGAGCCTTCCTCCATCTCGATAGCGGCGGACTTATAGTTCATAAGATACGACTGCACAACTTCCCCGATAATGCGGGTAAGCTCCGCCTTGTCAAGCTGGAGAGCTGCGGGTTCCTTGACTTCCTCGGAGGGAACGGGCAGCTTCATCAAAAACGCCTTATCCGAAACGAACGGGAGTGCGATATACATCTCGTTATCGCTGTTCATAATTACCTTGCAGTCGACAGTCGCTTGGTCGAGCTTAATGTCATAGGTAACCTGCATTGCATTCTCATCAACAATTGCACCGCAAGCGATTTCGGTATTGTTGATAAGCTTCTCAATCTCCCTAATGGTCGCACTGTCGCCGCCGGCGAGGTCTATAAGAGCGTCGCCGACTTCAACGTCAATCGACACTTGCTCCTTTATGGAGTTTACGCCGTAGGTCTTGAGGTACAACTCGTTGACCGCCTTGATGTACGCCGCCATATCGATTTCTCCTGCGGAGTTGGTCGAACCAACGTACATCATCGGGACAGCGGACTGCGAAGCCGCAGTGTTTGACATATCTTCGATATCAATCATACTGCCGCCCATAGCACCCGCATCGCCCATAGTAGTCGCCATTGCGGAATAGACGGACGAAACGACTTCAACGCCCTCGGAGATGGACTGCGTGTCAATCCGGTTTGCAACATCGGTGATAGCCTTGCTCTCCACCATTACGGCGTACTTCTCCTTACCAAGCAAGGTGCTGAGGAAAGTAGCCCTATCCAGTGCGAAGAACACTCCCGCCGCAACAGCACAAGCCGCCACCAGAGAGCCTGCGATAATGCCTATCTTTCCGCCAATCGGCATTTTCTTCTTGCCGGACTTGGCATTATTGGAGGAAGCCGCGGTATTTGCGTTATTAACGGGATTTACGTAATTAACTGCACTGCCGCCCTTGCCGAGGTTTACGGCGGAGGCTGCGTTATATGTAGGCATAGCACCCGTCTGCACATTCGGGTTGAGCGAATTTGCAGGATTTACGGGAGCGGGGTTCGGCATAACAGCCGTTGCCGTTCCGGAAACGGGTGGAATAATCGGGGACGCACTCACGGGCTGAGTAGCCGATACCGGTTGAGAGATAGCACTCACCGGCTGAGTGGGGGCAATCGGCTGCGAAAGCGGGCTTGCCGAGCTTACCGAATTTGCCGAATTAGCCGAGTTTGTCGGACTTACCGGCTGCTGAATGGTGTTCACGGTGGGAACAGGAGCAACAGCGGGTGTGGGCGTTACCGGAGCAGTGTTCTCCGCGGGCATTTCGGGGATAGCTCCCATTTCGGGGATTTCAGCAATCTCGGGAATCTCACCCATTTCGGCAATCTCCGGAATATCCACAACGGGAGCCGCAAAGGGAGCCGCAGCGGGAGTTTCAGCAGGAGCGGAAATATCAGCGACAAACGGAGCCACCGTTTCACCAAAAGGAGCAGCCTCAGGGGCGGGAGCGGGGGCTGCGGGTGTTTCCTCCACAGCTTCTACCGCAACGGACTCCATCATACCGCCGGAAACGGCAGCGGAAGCAGCCGCACCACCGATGATACAAGATGTCGGAGTAATAACGGAAGTATCCTTAATCGCCTTGCCGCCGCAGATAGTGCAGAACTTCGCACCGATAGGCAGCTCCAGCCCGCACTTATCGCAGACATTTTTTTCACGAAGAGCCGCCTCGGGAGTATCAACCGTGGACTTAACCTCGGGTGTGTAAGGCGTTCCGCACTCGGGGCAGAATTTCGCACTTTCGGGCAACTCAAAATTACAATTGGAACAATGTATCATAGCATTTCCTTTCAAGTCAAAACCCACTGTAATATTACGGCTAAAAAAAACATAAATGGGCTTACTCATATTATAATAAATTTTTGTGCATTCGTCAATAGCAATTTTGTAAAATCTTTCAATACACGAAATATTTTTTCGAATAGAAAAAGCCCCGCACGCGGCGAGGCTTTCGGCTTGTCGAAAAACCTATTGGGGGTTGAAATGTAGCCACTACAATGGGGGGCTGGGGGCTTGCCCCCAGGCAGGGAGTGCAGAGGGGCACGCAGTGCCCCTCTGCATACGAATTCTTCTCCCCCTCCCCTTTGGGGAGGGGGCAGGGGGGTGGGGGTGCTTCTCGCAGAAAAACGACTTTTTCTATAATTATCCGTTTCCTTCGGTTATCACAAACACGTCTACAATATGCGAACCCCACTTGCAGGCATCGCCGTAGCTTGCGGTGAAGAGGTCAATCATCGAATAGCCCTCCATCATTCCCGAGCCGGTGTCGGCGGCGATTGCATAGCCGTATACATATTTTCTGTCGGTCGATACTATATACAATTCGCTTCCGTACGGAATAACATTGGGGTTGACTGCGACTGTGCCTACTACCGCATTTCTGCCGCTTGCGGTCTTTGCTCCCGCACGAGCGGAATACGCGGTGGACTTACCGGTGATAACGCGGGTGTAGCTTTCGGGGATTCCGTTCACCAGCTTGAGAGCGGTGGGGTCGTCCATCTTTGCATACGGTACCGCACAGGCGGTTCCACGCTCGATAACCTCGGTCACGGGGTACTCTGCGTATTCTTCCGATACAAGCTCGGTTTCTTGGAGAACGCCGTTCACATAAATATCGTCATACACCGCACGTGCCAGTCCGTCCGCACCCTTCGTTACAACTTTCTCATAGCCTATTGCACGGTTGGAGTTGTCGATGTACTCGGTTTCAAAAGCGATTACGGTGTCAACGGTACGCTCTACGTGTTCGATTCGTGTGACTTCGACTTCCATTCCCGCATAAACCTGCGAATCAAGGCGAACGCTCACCTTGTCGTAATCGCCGAGCGTGATTTCCGCATAATCCAGAATATCACGAACAGTTCCGTCAAGCACCGTGTAAGTCGCCGTGCTGCCGTCTGCGGTTACAAACACGTCAAACGCACGTTCGATAGTGATGTGCAGAGAGTTGTTCTCGTCAACGCTCTCGGTCACGCTGTCGAACTCGCCCACTATTATATTCTCAGCACGGAGAATCTCGTGGGTATTGGTTTCGTTGGTCTTTATCTGACGGGTAACGCCGTTATCGGTGATATAAACGCTGTCCTTGAGATAAAGGAAGCCCGTCAGGAGTGCCACGGTCAGCACAAATGCCACCAGCACTGCGAGTTTCACAAACTTGTTCTGCAAGCTGAACTTCATATTCTCCGTTCCTTTCCGATTGTTTTTTATGAAGAACGCCTATGTCTTTCTGCCGCGTTCCTGACACATAATTTGCCCTGCATTTACGTTCTGTAAACATTATAGCGACTTTTTTAGTAAATGTCAAACCAAAAACCCCTGTTGAATTTGTGGATATTGCACAAATTAATTTTGTAACCTTTTTGTAACCTTTTAAGAAAAACACCAAAATTTGGCAGTTACTGTAAAATACAGGGATTTTTATTGTGGGAAGTACCAAAAGAAAGGGGATTTGGCTGATTTGTGCAGGGTAAACAAAATAGGAAGAACTATTACGGTATCATTTGTGGAGAATAATGTGAACAAAGCGGGAATTGGGGGCTTCGCTATATCCGCGTATGGTTTGGGGGCTCTGCCCCCAAGCAGGGAGTGCAGAGGGGCACGCAGTGCCCCTCTGCATACGTATAAACAATAGCCCCCTCCCCTTTGGGGAGGGCTAAATCTCGTGCGTCGCTTTGCTCCGCCCGAGCTTTGGTTGGGGGGGTGCCTCTCGCAGAAAAAGACTTTTTCAACAAGCTGACCCCTCTTTCCGAGCAGAAAGAGGGGCTTGGGTTATACCTTTTGAATATGACCGTGAAGTTAGTCTACGATGTAGGGCTTGATGTCGTCCATAAAGTCCGCAGCCTCGTCAGCGGTTGCGTGAACGGACAGCTCGAGCTGCTTGGTGAGGTCAAGGCTGAAAATACCCATAATCGACTTTGCGTCTACTACGTATCTGCCGGAAATAAGGTCGATATCGAACTTGGACGCATTAGCCAAAGCTACGAACTCCTTTACCTGGTCAATGGAATTGAGGCTGATTTTGCAAGTTGCCATAATTATCTCTCCTTTTCTGTAGTGGGAACTTTTCTGTGCGTTCCCGATTTCTCTGTTCTATTTCTCAGGAGAATCCCTCTCCTTAAAAATAATATAACAATATTTTTTAAAATAGTCAATAGGTTATTGCAAAATTCGGAGATTTAAAGTATAATATAAGAATGGGGTGGTATGTCTTTGTTGAAATTGACTATATTTTAACAATCTTTCGACGGCATACGACTTATCCCGTGGTTTAATTCTATCCGACATCTCACATTATCGAGGTGAATCAATGACTTTTAAAATTCTGACGCTGGGGTGCAAACTCAACTTCTGCGACAGCGCCGCTATCGAAAACGCACTCGTTCTTGATGGGTACACGCTTGTGGAGAATGACGAGAACGCGGTGGACGTGTTTATCGTCAACTCGTGTGCGGTGACGGCTACCGCCGTGGCTAAATCCCGACACGCACTCTCCAAGGCGAAGCGGGACAACCCCGACTGCGTTACCGTGCTGTGCGGGTGCTTTCCTCAGAGTTACCCCGAAGATGCGGGGCTGAAATCCGGTGCGGACATCGTTATCGGCAACGCCAACAAAGCCGCTCTCCCCGAAATTCTTCACGAATATTTCGCACGTCCGGTAAAGACCGTCAAAATCACTCCTATGACGAGTGACTACGACGAGCGTGCCGCCGCTCCCGATGAAGACCGCACCCGTGCGTTCATCAAAGCACAGGACGGCTGCAATCGGTTCTGCACCTACTGCATAATTCCAAAAGCACGCGGACGTGTTCGCTCGCTCCCGCCCGAACGGCTTGAAATGCAATGCCGCACCTGCGTGGAGAACGGTCACCGCGAAATCGTGCTTACCGGCATAAATCTCGGCTGCTACGGTCAGGATTTGGGGCTTACCCTCGCGGACGCGGTGAGAGCCGCCGAGCGTTCGGGCGCTCCGCGTATCCGGCTGAGTTCGCTCGAGCCGGAACTGGTGACGGACGAGCTTATCCGCGACTTGCAAAGCGTAGAAGCACTCTGCCCGCATTTTCACCTGTCGCTGCAATCGGGCAGCACCGCCGTTCTTAAACGAATGGCTCGTATGTACACCGCCGAGCAATACCGCGAGGTGGTCGGGAAACTGCGACAGGCTTTCCCCGCCTGCTCTGTCACTACCGATATAATAGTAGGATTCCCCGAGGAAACGGACGAGGAGTTTGCAGAAACGGTGGATTTCGCACGAGAAATCGGCTTCGCCAAAATCCACGTTTTCCCCTACTCGATTAGAGCGGGAACGGTTGCCGCCGAAATGCCGCAGCTTCACCCGAGAATCCGCTCGGAGCGGGTGGACGTTCTCACCAAAGTGGGAAAAGAACTGGAACTTGCGTTTTTGGAGTCGCAGGTAGGAAAACAACGCACGGTGCTTATCGAAAAGCCACAGTCGGACGAATACTCCCACGGCTTCACCGAAAACTACACCCCCGTGCGGATTTACGGCTCGCCTATCCCCCGACATTCCCTTGTAAACGTCACAATCGTGGGCTATCGCGAGGGGTACTGTATCGGGCGGGTAATATAAATAAGGTAAAACAAGGGGTAATCCCCTGAAAGATAAAGGAGAAGATAAAATGGTTTATCGCATTTATGTGGAGAAACGGAATTTATTCAGAGTAGAAGCTGGAGCGGCACTTGCCGACCTGCGTTCCTCGCTCGGTATGGAGAGTGTGGAGGCTGTCCGCATCATCAACCGCTACGATGTCGAGGGTATGTCACGCGAGGACTTCGACAAGGCTGTCCCGAACGTATTCTCGGAGGCTCCCGTAGACCTCGTTTACAGCGAACTCCCCGAGCTTAGTGCTAACGACCGCGTTTTCGCGGTGGAGAGCCTGCCCGGACAGTTCGACCAGAGAGCGGACAGTGCCGCACAGTGCATTCAGATGCTGTTCCAGTGTGAGCGTCCTCTTGTTCGCTATGCAAAGCTGTATGTAATCTCGGGCAAGAACGCTCCCGTGTCCGATGAGGAACTCGCTAAAATCAAGCACTACTTCATCAACGCGGTTGAGGCTCGCGAGTGCGGCTTGGAGGAAAAGTCCACCCTCAAGGTGAACTACGATATTCCCACCTCGGTTGAAACGCTTGACGGATTTATCGAAAAGTCGGACGAGGAACTCGCCGATTTCATCAACAAATACGGACTTGCTATGGACTTGGACGACATCAAGTTCTGCCGTTCTTATTTCCAACAAGAAAACCGCAATCCCACCATCACCGAAATCCGCATGATTGACACCTACTGGAGCGACCACTGCCGTCATACCACCTTCGGCACGATTATCGACAAGGCGGATATTGCCCCCTCCTACATCAAGGATACCTTTAATAAATACCAGCTGCACAAGGTAGACCTCGGACGTTCCGAAAAGCCGCTCTGCCTTATGGAGATTGCCACCATGGCGGCACGCAAGCTCAAGAAAGACGGACTTCTCGCAGACCTTGACGAGAGCGAAGAAATCAACGCCTGCTCCGTGAAAATCACCGTTGACGTGGACGGCAAGGACGAGGATTGGGTACTGATGTTCAAGAACGAAACGCACAATCACCCGACCGAAATCGAGCCGTTCGGCGGTGCGGCAACTTGTCTGGGCGGTGCGATTCGCGACCCGCTTTCAGGACGTTCCTACGTATATCAGGCGATGCGTGTGACCGGTGCGTCCGACCCGCTTCTCCCGTTCGACAAAACCCTTGCGGGCAAACTGCCGCCCAAGAAGATTACCACCACCGCGGCGGCGGGATATTCCTCCTACGGAAACCAGATTGGTCTTGCCACCGGACACGTTTCGGAGATTTACCACAGCGGTTATATGGCAAAGCGTATGGAAATCGGTGCGGTTGTCGGTGCCGCTCCCGCAGAGAACATTCGCCGCGAGCGTCCCGCTCCCGATGATGTGATTATCCTGCTCGGCGGACGTACGGGACGTGACGGCTGCGGCGGTGCTACGGGTTCGTCAAAGGCACACTCCGTTCAGTCGCTCGACAGCTGCGGTGCGGAAGTTCAAAAGGGTAACGCACCCGAGGAAAGAAAGCTGCAGCGTCTGTTCCGCAACCCCGAGGCTACCCGTCTTATCAAACGCTGCAACGACTTCGGTGCGGGCGGCGTGTCCGTTGCTATCGGAGAGCTTGCCGACGGTCTTGAAATCGACCTCAACGCCGTTCCCAAGAAGTATGACGGTCTGGACGGCACGGAGCTTGCAATCTCCGAATCTCAGGAGAGAATGGCGGTTGTAGTAGCACCCGAGGACGCGGAGAAGTTCCGTGCTCTTGCCTCGGAAGAAAACCTCGAATCCACCATTGTCGCAACAGTAAAGGCAGAACCCCGCCTTAAAATGACATGGAACGGCGTAAATATCGTGGATATTTCCCGCGAGTTCCTCAACTCCAACGGTGCGGAGAAGCACACCACCGTTTCCGTGCCCGATGTGAACGTATCCTACTCCACAGGCAGACGTAATACCGCTTCTGACTGGGAGAACCTTGTATCCGACCTCAACGTTGCTTCGCAGCGTGGACTGGTTCAGCGTTTTGACTCGACAATCGGTGCGGGTACGGTGCTTATGCCGTTCTCGGGACGTTATCAGCAGACGCCCGTACAGGCTATGGCGGCGAAGATTCCCGTGCTTAAGGGCAACACCACCACGGCTTCGGTTATGTCGTGGGGCTTTAATCCCGCAGTTTCTCAGCAGTCGCCCTATCACGGTGCAATGTGTGCGGTAGTGGAGAGCGTCGCTAAGGTAGTAGCGGCGGGCGGTGCTTACGACAAGTGCAGACTGACATTCCAAGAGTACTTTGAGAGAACCAAGAACGACCCCGCACGCTGGGGAAAGCCGTTCTCCGCACTTCTCGGTGCTTATGAGGCACAGATTGGTCTGGGACTGCCCGCAATCGGCGGCAAGGACTCGATGAGCGGTACTTTCGAGGACATTGACGTTCCTCCCACCCTCGTTTCCTTTGCAATCTGCACCGCTAAAGCAGACAAGGTTATCTCCGCTGAGTTCAAGGCACCGTACAGCAAGCTCGGCTTTATCGCACCGAAGTATGACAAGAACGGACTGCCCGTTTTCGAAGATGTAAAGCGTGTATTCAAGGTAGTAGAGGGGCTGATTCAGAGCGGAAAGGCACTCTCCGTATGGAGTATCGCAAACGGCGGAGCGGCAGAGGGCTTCTTCAAGATGGCACTCGGCAACCACGTTGGTGCGAAGATTGAAAATATGTCGGACGAGGAGCTGTTCAGCCCGATTTACGGCGGCTTTATTCTCGAACTCGACAACACGGACGGCATTGACGAGTCGGTACGCATTGTCGGCGAAACTATCCCCGAATATGAGATTCAGTGCGGCGATGTAAAGCTGGATATTGCCTCGCTTGAGAAGAAATGGGACGGCGTACTCGAACCTGTATTCAAGCAGAAGACCTCGTATGCTCCCGCACCCGAGAAGATTTCCTGCGATTCCGGCTGCGAGCTGCTCACCACGCACATTTCGCCGAAGCTTGCCGCACCCAAGGTGCTTATCCCCGTATTCCCCGGCACAAACTGCGAGTACGACACCGCTCGTGCGTTTGAGAAGTACGGTGCAAACGCAGACATCTTTGTTATCCGCAACCTCACCGCTGCCGACATTGAGCAGAGCGTGGAGGCGTTCTCCAAGAAGATTGCGGGAGCGAACATTATCGCAATCCCAGGCGGATTCTCGGGCGGTGACGAGCCGGAGGGTTCGGCGAAGTTCATCAACGCGTTCTTCCGCAACCCGAGAGTAACCGAGGGCGTGGAGGATATGCTCCACCACCGCGACGGCTTGATGATTGGTATCTGCAACGGATTCCAAGCGTTGATTAAGCTCGGACTTGTACCGTTCGGACATATTGTACCGATGACCGAAAATTCTCCTACACTTACCTACAACGAGATTGGACGTCACCAGTCGCAGCTTGTTTACACACGCATCTGCACCAACAAGTCACCGTGGCTTGCGAACTGCAAGGTGGGCGATATTCACGCAATCCCGATTTCACACGGCGAGGGACGCTTCGTAGCACACGGCGATGAGATGAGAAAGCTCATCGACAACGGACAGGTAGCTATGCAGTACGTTGACCTCAAGGGCGAGCCTACCATGGACTGTATGTTCAACCCCAACGGCTCTATGTGTGCTATTGAGGGTATCATTTCTCCCGATGGACGCGTTCTCGGAAAGATGGGACACACCGAGCGACTTACCGACTTTGTTGCAGGCAACGTTGACGGAAACAAGGAGCAGCTGCTGTTCAAGAGCGGTGTAGAGTACTTCAAGTAAAGAAAAATTTCAACAATTCAACATGGAAAACCCCCGTGCTTATTCAGCACGGGGGTCAGCTTGTAGAAAAAGTCCCGAAACAGGCTGGCGAGAAAGGTACAGATACGAGGAAACGGTGCCACGGCTAGGCTTAATGCCTGCCGTGGTACCGTTGACGAAGTAGATGTGCCTTTATCGACAGCCTGACCCCCCGTGCCTGTTAGGTACGGGGGGTTTGGTTATGAAATAACGGTTCGGCAATGTACATTATAAAAAGAGTAAAACTCCCGCACCGCGAACGGTACGGGAGTTGTTTCTTATCCTACTTCACATTATACGTATGTGAGCTGAACAGGAGATGTGCAGGAACCGCCGTCATCGTTGGTGACAGTAATATCATAGCTTCCTGCTACAAGTGCGGGAACGGTAATGATTATCTTATTCCGAGCAACAGATTTTATCTGAGCTTCAACAGTACCAACCATAACAGTCGAAGTCAGCTTATTGCCATAGAATTCCGAACCGTAGATTGTAATTTGAGTCGATGTAGTGTTTGCAGGGCAAGTGGTTGCCGACAGACCGGTGACAACCGGCTTTGTAAGTGCCTTTGCACTGTAAGTCAGACCACCGGCAAGAGTTGCCTTTGTGCCGTCATCATTTATTACCGTTACATCATAAGTACCGGCAGGCATAGCGGGTACGGTCACTGTCACTGTTGTGGGAGTAACGCCCGAAACCAGAGCTTCAATAGTGTCCACCATTACCTTAACACTAAGCTTATTGCCGGAGAATCCGGAACCATTAATCGTAATCTTAGCAGTCAGGTTCTGCTCACACGTGGAATCGCTCAGACCGGTAATAACGGGAGCAGGCTTGCCGGGAACTACGGGAACTTCATAGGTGAGTGCGTTCTGCTTCACTGCGGAAGTGCCGGTGCTGTTCTTTACTGTTACATCGTACTTGCCCTCAGCAAGTGCGGGAGCGGTAAATTCAATCTTGGTTGCAGAGACAGAGGATACTGTCGCAGGGTTGCCGCCAACGTCAACAGAAAGCGTGAGCTTGTTTCCCTCGAAGTTGCTGCCCAGAATGGTAACTGTTGCTCTCTTGTTTGCTTCAAGCGTGCCGGGGGTTACAGATGTGATAACGGGAACAGGAGTGTTATTAACCGGCTGTTCATAGGTAACAGCATTTGCGAGAGTACCGACTCCGCCGTTCGGGTTTGTTACTTCAATGTCATATGTTCCGGCTGCCATTGCGGGAAGTGTTGCTGTAACCTTGCTTGCAGATACCGACTTTACAGTTGCGGGTGTGCCGTTTACCGTAACCTTGAGCGTCAACTTATTGCCGCTGAATCCGGAACCGTAAATATTCACTTCCTGCGTCTTATTCTCCTCGCAGATGTTGGGAGTAACACTGCTGATTGTGGGACCGGGGATTACGGGGGCTGCCTTGGGCTCGTAGGTAATACCGCCTGCAACGGTGGTTGCACCGCCGTCGCTGTTCGTAACCACCACATCGTATGTGCCTGCGTCAAGTGCGGGTACGGTAACGATAACTTTGCCTGAATATACCGATTTTACGGTTGCGGGTGTGCCGTTTACCGTAACCTTGAGCGTCAGCTTATTGCCCTTGAATCCGCTGCCGAAAATTTCCACATTAGTCGTTTTCTTCTCTTCTACCTTGTTGGGGGTAATCGAAGTAATCTGCGGACCGGGGATTACGGGAGCTGCCTTGGGCTCGTAGGTAATACCGCCTGCAACGGTGGTTGCACCGCCGTCGC
>JBJESA010000036.1:0-2185 GCA_051882535.1 Oscillospiraceae bacterium | reverse complement strand
CCTTGAATCCGCTGCCGAAAATTTCCACATTAGTCGTTTTCTTCTCTTCTACCTTATCAGGGGTAATCGAAGTAATCTGCGGACCGGGCTTGTTGGCATTCGTGTCAACATACTTGAATCCGTCAGTGACGGTTACAGTGCCGCCATCGGGGTTCTTTACAACTACGTCATACGTTCCGGCAGCCAGTGCGGGAACGGTTGCTGTAACCTTGCTTGCCGATACAGAACCGACTGTCGCAGGATTGCCGCCAACGGTAACAATGAGTGTGAGCTTATTGCCGCTGAATCCCGAGCCGATAATTTCGACGTTGTGAGTCTTGTTCTGCTCGCCCTCGTTGGGGGTGATGGAAGTGACAACGGGAGGAACAGGAGCGGGAGCAGGCTTCGCCTCGTAGGTGATTCCGCCCGCAACGGTGGTTGAAGTACCGTCTTTGTTCGTAACTACTACATCATAAGTGCCGGCGTCAAGTGCGGGTACGTAAACGCTGACCTTGCTTGCAGATACCGACTTAACGGTTGCGGGTGTACCGTTTACGGTAACCTTGAGCGTTAATTTATTGCCAAGGAATCCGTTTCCGTTAATCTCTACGAGAGTTGTCGTCTTCTCCTCTACAGTATTGGGCGTGATTGAGAAAATCTGAGGGCCGGTCTTATTTGCATCGGGGTCGTATGTAGTATATGCTTGGGGAAGTACGTTAACGCCGCCATCGGCGTTTTTCACCATAACATCATAAGTACCAACGGGCAGTGCCGGGAACTTTGCAGTTATCTTGGTTGCAGAAACCGAACCAACCTCGCACTTGCGTCCGCCTACAGTTACTTGAGTCGTCAACTTGTTTCCGTTGAAGTCCATACCTTTGATTTCAACATTAGTAACAGTATTGCATGGAGCAGTGTCTGGTGTGATGCTGAAAATGGTGGGGTTGGGGCCGGCATTAAGACGGGCATAATCGTCCTGACCATCGGGGTTGACAACCCTGATTTCCAGCGACTTGACAGCATTGACTGCGGGAGCAGTGAACTTGATGCTGGTTTCGGTCACTGTGATATTTGTCTGCTCTACGCCTTCGAGGTAGAGCTTAGCCTGCGGATTGAAGTGCTTACCATATACAGTAATGTCTGTCGGAGTAAGTCCATCATAAATTACGGGGCTTACAGAGGTAATCTCGGGAGGATATTCCGTAACCTCCACCATAACAGAAGGGATATTTACCACTACACGGTCGCCGAGGTAATTGGTGTAGGACAAAGTACCGCTCATAGTGGGGTAACTTCCGAGAGCGGTTCCCGCCTTGGGTGTAAAGTCATACCATACGGAAGAATCACCGGCGGAAAGCTGCGGGAACTTCCATGTGAGTGTAGAGCCGTTAATCTCAGGCTTGGGAATATTGGTTTCAACCGAATCGGGAATAAGCTCAAAATCGCTGCCTACATCAAGCGTCAGCTCGACGTCTTTTGCATTGCAGGTACCAATCTTGTCGGCGAGGTCGTCATATACCTGAGAAAGCTCGTCGGAATACATTCTGGAATAGTGGTCGGCTTCGGAGGTAGCCATCTTTCTCAAATTCTTGTCGGGCGTGCTGTTCTCGGGAGCAAGGGCAACTGTATAGAAATAGTAGCCAGCATTCTTTGCAGCCTCAGCTGCTGTCAATTCATAGTCTTTGACGTTATAGTCCTGAGCACCATCTGTCATAAGAACAATGGAACCCTGAACATCCTGGCGCTTGTTCTGAAGAAGTTCCACAGCTTTTTCGATACCGAGATCAATTCTCGTTCCACCTTCTAAAAGAATGCTGTCTATGTAGGACAAAAGCTTGCTGCGGTCGTCCGTAATTTCAAAACCGATGGCATCCGAGCCGTATGAAACGATACCTATTCTGTGGTTTCTAAGATTCAGATCATTAACAAAACCCTTTGCAGCGGACTTCATATTTTCGAGATGGTTGTGCATACTTCCGGATCTGTCGATAACCAGAATAACATCATTTGGCTCTACCTTTTTCACGTAAGGCACACCGGTCAGAACCATGGTCGCAGTTTTGGTGCCTTCGTACACGATTTTTCTGTCGACATAGCGACGCTGCTCTACCATGGGAGCTACTGTCGCCGCGTCCGAACGCATCGGTATCAGCAGCAACATCATGCACACTGCCAAAACTACCGACAAAATCTTCTTTACGTTTTT
>JBJESA010000035.1:0-4480 GCA_051882535.1 Oscillospiraceae bacterium | reverse complement strand
CCTCCGCGGAATTAAGAATAGTATTTATGCGGCTTATACTGACGAACTGGACGGTTTCCACGTTTCCACATCGATAGGACTGTCCGTGTATCCCGATGATATCGAGGGGTCGTTTGATACGATGTTCCAGCTGGCGGACTGCCTGCTTTACCGTGCTAAGCGTAAGGGTAAGAACCGCTGGATTGTCTACAACCGCGAGAAGCATGGACCTGTCGAGGAAATTCTTCGCAACGGCGTGCAGAAGGTCGGTTTATCCGGTATGCGTGGTATCGACAAGAGCGAGCTGGTCTGCAAGATTACCAATATGATGATTTGCGGAGTGAACTACCCGATTGGAAGTATCCTCTATGATATTATGAACTACTTTTCGATGGAGCGTGTTATCCTCTACAATATCACTGACAGAACTATTGTCAGTCAGGTGGGAGATCAGCTTCTTACTGAGGAAGAGCGGGACAAGACTATCGACTACCTTTACAACGAGGATTTCCGTAATCAGTTTGAGAACGGTGAGCTGCTTGTAAATAACGTCAAGTTCTTCGAGCAGAAGAATCCCGAATTGTTCGAGAAGCTGAGAGCCCAGAGTGTATGGTCGCTGATGCAGTACGAGATAGACGGCGAGTCGGGCAAGAAGTACATAGTAAGTTTTGAAGCGGTTAAGGCAAACACAACATGGAACACCGCCGATATGAGCTATCTCCGCATTCTCACAAGGGTAATGGCACACTTGCTGTGATACGGAAAAAATAGGAATTCAGGAGAAGATATGAGAAAAGTTACAGCCGCGGCTGTCCAGATGTCTGTTCCCGCTACTCGGGAGCAGTCTATAGAAAAGGCGGAGGAGTTCGTCAGACAGGCTGCTTCGCAGGGAGCGGGAATTGTGCTTCTGCCGGAGCTTTTCGAAACGAAGTATTTCTGTCAGGAGCGTCGGTATGACTACTATGACCTCGCACTTCCCGCGGAGGAAAACCCTGCGGTCAAGCGATTTGCGGAGGTTTCGGGGGAACTTGGGATTGTCATTCCCGTGAGCTTCTACGAGCGGAGCGGAAATGTGCTGTACAACAGCGTTGCGATGCTTGATTGCGGCAAGATGTTGGGAATTTACCGCAAGACGCACATTCCCGACGATCATTTTTATCAGGAGAAGTTCTATTTCACGCCCGGAAACACCGGATTTAAGGTGTGGGATACAAGCGTAGGCAAGGTTGGCGTGGGAATTTGCTGGGATCAGTGGTTTCCCGAAACTGCACGTTGTATGGTGATTGCGGGGGCGGAGCTGCTGCTCTACCCCACAGCGATAGGCAGCGAGCCGATTATCGAGTGCGACAGCAGCAGGCATTGGAGAAGATGTATGCAGGGGCATTCGGCGGCTAATCTGGTGCCGGTGGTTGCGGCGAACCGCATTGGCACTGAGAGTGTAGAACCGTGCGAGGAAAATGCGTTTCAAAAGAGCGAGCTCACGTTTTACGGTTCGAGCTTTATTACGGACGGCACAGGCGACCTGCTGCAAACGGCGTCCAAGACGGAAGAAAAGGTGCTGCTGCAGGAGCTTGATTTAGACGAATTGAGGGAATACAGAATGTCGTGGGGCGTATTCCGCGACAGACGGCCCGAAATGTACAAAATAATGACAGAATAACACAGAAAACGGCAGCCTTGGGGCTGCCGTTTTTAGCGGGCAAAAATCTTATTACATTGAAAAACAAAACAGCCACGTTGCCGTGGCTGTGATGCTGCTTATTTACCAAAGTGATGTCAATGGGTACTCCTAATTTTTTAAGGTGCTACCGTGTTTTGTCAATTCGGTGATAATGCCAAAAAATTCACTTGCGAAGTGAATTACTCACCTTTCTGCTTAGCGAAGCAATCGCTGCACAGAACGGGCTTGTCGCCCTTAGGCTCGAAAGGAACGCGAGCTACGCCGCCGCATACTGCACAGGTAGCCTCGAAGAATTGGCGAGCACCTCTGCTTGCATTCTTCTTTGCATCGCGGCACGCCTTGCATCTCTGGGGCTCATTCTCGAAGCCCTTCTCTGCGTAGAATTCCTGCTCACCAGCGGAGAACACGAAATCAGCACCGCAATCTTTGCACTTGAGTGTCTTGTCAGTGTACATAATAGTATACCCCTTAAAAAATATTCGCCCCATCGGACTTGCACCGAAAATCTCCGCTGCACAGTGCAGCGTTGCTCTGCTGTTGAGCTAAAAGGTCATATAATTTCAACCAAAAACCAAAGCTGTGCCAAATCACAGCTTGTAAATCTGCCTGAGCTTTGTACGTGCACGGAACAGTGCGTTATCTACAGACTTTCTGTCTGTCCCGAGGCGGGCGGCAATCTCATCATAGGAGAATCCCATAATCACGCCCTCAATGCAGTGCAGTTCCATTTCGGACAGATTACGCTTCATATTCTCGAAGAATACCCTGTCGTCCTCACGCTGCATAACCAGCTCTTCCGGAGTGGGTGCGGTATCGGGAACGCGTTCCATTTCTTCGGCAGAAGCATCACTGTCGGTCAGATGTGCCGCATGGGAAAGCGATTTTTTAGCCGCATTCTTCATACGGTTGTCGATGCACACGCCCGCGTACGTTGAGAACTCGCCTATAGACGCATCGTATGTTCGAATCGCAGCAAGAAGTCCCTGCATTCCGTCCGACACAAGGTCTTCGTAGTCGGCAGACTTTGCGTATTTCGCCGCACAGGCGAAAACAGTTTTCATATAACGTGAAACAAGTTCCGCAATCCTGTCGCCGTCGGGCTGACAGCCATCGGCAGCGTCAAGCAGCTCTTTGTCGCTGTAACTCGATAAATTGGATACATCAAACATACCTGACACACTGCTCCTTAGCGGAAATCCCACACCTTATTATACCACATCGTCCTGATTTTGTCAATAATTTTATTTGTTTACAGTAGTAAAATTTTTAGCGGTTTTTTTGTGGAGAACGCTGTTGATTTTAACAAATTCTCCGCTGATTATGTACCTGCCGAGGATTATTCTGCGTACTGTGCTCTTCCGCTTTTAAAGAGATTACCGCCCACGCAGTCGATGGTAACGATTAGCGGGAAGTCCTTGAAAGTAAGACGCTTGACGCTCTCGCAGCCGAGGTCCTCGAAAGCTATTACCTCGCATTCTGTAATGCACTTTGCCGCCAGTGCACCCGCACCGCCGATTGCACAAAAGTACACTGAACCGTTGCGTTTGATAGCTTCGCACACCGCCTCGTTGCGTTCGCCCTTTCCTATCATAGCGGACAGCCCGTTATCCAGAAACTGCGGAGAATATACGTCCATTCGGCTGGAAGTGGTAGGTCCGCACGAGCCGATAGCCATACCCTCCGGAGTGCCGGTAGGTCCCGCGTAGTAGATAGCCGCACCGTCCAGTGCGTAGGGGAGATCCTCGCCGCTGTCGAGCAGTGCCTTGATGCGTTTGTGTGCCGCATCACGCGAGGTGTAGACTGTGCCGGAAAGAAGCACCTTGTCGCCTGCACGGAGCGATTTTGCTTTCTCTTTGAGTTCGCTTGTGTTGAGTTGAATCATATTTTCACCGTACCTAAAATTTTTGAAGCCGAAGCTGAATTGTTTAAATAATAATGAATAGGCTATCGATAAATTTCCATCTGCACCGTCAGCCTGTTCGCAGACTTTTTTGACAAGCCGAGCGGAAGCCAAAACCTTGGCTTCCGCATTTTGAATATTATCTGTGTAGAATTACTTTAAAAAGAGCCGAACAAGTCTGCACTCATATCGTCGCTCATATCATCGTCGCCGGAGCTGCCGGAATCGGAGGAGCTGCCGAAGTTCCAGATGGAAGAATCATCTGCACTGGGTGCTGCGGGAGCTTCGGTGGTCATCTCGGGTTCGGGAGCATTGCCGGAATCATCACTGCCGAAGTTTCCCGACTTTTCCATCGCGTCAAGCTGTGCCTGAAGGCTTGCCCAGGGATTATCATCAGCGGAAGAAGAAGTTTCTTCCTCAGCCTCGCTTACGTTATCTGCAGAGCCGCCTGCACTTTCAAGGCTTGCACTCATCTGACCGAGAAGTGCATTCATCGCGTCTATTTCGCTCATAGCACTGCCGGAATTGTCGGAATCCATGCTGCCGCCCATATCGAAGTCAACGGAATCATCATTTCCCTTGATATCGAGGTCGCCGCCTGCTGCACCGAACATATCCTGCATAGCGTCGCTGAGTGCAGAGGAGGGAACGGACTGTGCGAGCAAATCCTTGCCGAAGTCCTCGTCCATCTCATTCTTGGGAATTTCGGGATCGTCAAGCGGAGCCACTTCAGTCGCCATATCGTTGGGAGAAGCGGACATATCCATAGAGTCGGCAGGCTCGGAAGCGGTCATATCGCCAAATCCGCCGAAATCACCAAATCCGCCCATATCATCGGAAGAGGCATTGTCGTCCATATTATCAAAGAATGCACCCGACATACCCATCGTGTCGTCAACCTCTGTGGGAGCAGCCACTGA
>JBJESA010000034.1:0-4507 GCA_051882535.1 Oscillospiraceae bacterium | reverse complement strand
AATACTTTGCCCCGGATTGGGACGAAGCAAAGGTTCAAGATATTATCAATCTTGCCCTTGAACAGTATTTTTCAAATAAGCTCCAGAAATAACAATATGGAATTAAAAGATTTGATTACAATAGACAAGACAATCAGGAGACCCGATGTTGTGCAGCAGGTAGTTTCACAGATGATTGACCTTATAGAAAATGGTCTTCTGCCTCCGGAAATGAGTGTTTTACCGGATTTTCGGACGTTTGCCAAACAACTTGGAATTACCCCTGTAAATGGTTGTAAAATATACAATCAACTGAATATGAAATATGGACACTATAATGAAGGTGGCAATTTAGTTATCGACTGTAAGGGGCAAGCCATACAGCAATTGCAGGAAAGTATTAAGTATGCTGTTAAACAGGGCATAACTTGTGATGAGATGATTAAAATTATAGTCGACAATATATAATTCGCCATTGGCGAAAATGGGGTTGACTTTGAAGCCTAGACTGAGAAAGTGACATAACAAATAGCCTTGACTCATTGAGCAAGGCTATTTATATTTCTATGTCATTTGATTTGGACTTGGTACGCTGATGAGCTTGCGTGTGCTTGTCCTGTGCTGCTTGTAGTTCCTTGATTTGATCTACAACAGAGGAGCGTTCTTCCTGTTCGTGCACGGAACGCTCCGCAGGAGCAACAGGATGGGTGTTTTCAGCGACTTTCGTTTTCTTGGGGGAATTACCATTACTCTTGCTTTGCGAGGCTCTGTGGGCTTCTGTGTGCGATTTGGGGACAAGTGCTTTTCTTATACTATCTGAAACATCTGATAAAAATGATTTTATCGTACCAGTCAAAGTATGTGTTTTGCGTTGTACAAGTTTCGGAACTTCAGTAACAGCTTTGGGAACAGAGAGTGTTGCTATATTATTCACAGATAACGTACTATCACCGTTCATCTGAACTGTTGAAATGGAAATTTCTTTTAATTGATGTTGGGGATTCTGTTGGCGGTCAATAAGTTGATCTTGAAGAAATTTTATCTCAGACTTTATCATATCAGCAACCTTGTCATTGGGTGCAGCTGATAACTGGTCATTAAGTCTATTGATAACCTCTTTTACCATATCAGCGGTATAGATATTCCTGTTTTTAAATATTGCAAGCTGCTTATCATATTTGTTCTGATTGCCGACAGAGGGGTTTTCAATAACCTTATTACGTTTTCTTTTTAGGGACTTAATATCATTTGCGATTGTTTTATTACGGTCGGCTACTTCAACCTTATTATAGGCTTTCTCTTTTTCCGCTGCTGGTGCATTATATAAATCAGTTGTAATACCTGTACTTTTACATATTTCTTGAACAGACAGTATCGTATATTGCGAAAGACTTATTCTATCATCATACGAATATGGTTTATCCGAAGGAAAAAGCGTAACTCCATTAAATTCTGATTTACTTGAGGCTTCAATAAAAAATGAGCACACTTGCTCAGAGGGTACTTTTTTATTTACCGTATCGTCAAAGGAAATTAAGATATCCGCTGATATGTCAGAATAATGTGGTCTCATTGTTTTCAAACCATCTTTAAGCCAACTGAATATTCCAACTTTATCAATATCGAAGTTGTGAAAATAGTCGTATAAATGAGTCAACGCCGCTAAACGGTCGGAAATATAATATGGAGTTATAGTTGAATTTGTGGTTGCATCGTTCATCGGAACGTTAAAAAATGCACTATTCGATATATCATCATATGTAATATCCAAATTTAAAATCTTGTTATATAATTTTGAGCTTGATAGATTTTCTGATGAAATAACAGAAATATCCGAAAGCTTGTGAAGCCCTGCTAAATGACGAAATTGACTTTCGTCAAAATTAATCGTTGCTTCGACTATCTCTTTCGGGGAAGAAAGCGTAAATTTAAATTGTGTATCAAGAAGTTTAGAATACGCCAATGCACAATCATACAATAAATCGTTCGCCATTGTTACTCTCCAAAAAAATAACGGCTCTGTGCATAGAGCCGTAAATTTTTCATAATTTTCTTTCAGCATTTCTGCCTAAGACAGGTCTGGGTTATTATGAAACCATATGCAGCTCCACGCACACTCTCCTGCCACCAGCGTGCGTTTCAACACTGGACGTTTCCGACTACTTACGGTAAACACCAATGATATTTTTATCATCACTTATATTATATACGATTAATCCGATTTTGTCAATACATTTTTTAAAATTTTTTGGAAAAAGAAAAAATCCCCCAGAGAATTACTCCGAGGGAAAATGAGGAAAATGAATATAACAACCTTGTGATAGTTTGGAGTAAGTATCAACGCCAGTATATCACAAACATAATCATTTGTCAATGTCCATAGACTTTTTTTGCGGCGGCTTACTTGCTTGTGCAAAAGCCTGTTCTGCATTTATCTCCTTAATTTGACCTACAACAGAAGGACGTTCTTCCTGTTCGTGCACGGAACGCTTCACAGGAGCAACAGAACGGGTGCTTTCAGCGGCTTTCGTTTTCTTGGGGGAATTACCCTTACTCTTGCTTTGCGAGGCTCTGTGGGCTTCTGTGTGCGTTTTAGAAGCAAACAATGAGTTGGTTGCATTTGTAGCGGCTCTGTTTATCTTTTCAATGCCAAGCGAAGCCTTATGTACCACTTTATCCAAACCCTTTACAAGTGCGTTTGCCATCTTTGTAAATATGTCGTTGGGCGGAACTGTCGGGGAGAGAGCTACTGCACCACCTTGTACAGATAGGTTCATCGGAATGGAACTATATTCGATTGTGCTTAGCTGCATAGTTCCATTTTTCGTTTCCGAAATAGAAGAAATATCAGCTTGTTTGGGTTCTCTTAATAGTTCTTCTGAAAGCATTTCCTTTATTTCTGGCAGTAAATCGTCAGTTGAATATCCTTGTTCACAATATAGTTCTTGGCTATATTTTTTCTCATCGTTTCTCTTTGAATATATGTGAGTAATTGTAAAAACATCATTACTTTTTGAAAAACAATCTTCATCACGGAGTGACTTTGCAATAAAGCAATTACCTTGTTCTATACCATTAGCATCACGTTCTTTATTAAAACACAACGAAAATTGCAAATCTGTAGTTCCATATTTATAAATTTCGGTGTTAGTTTTTATATCCTTAAGCATTAAGCTCTCACCCATAGCAAGTGAAGAGATGGCTTGTAAATGTTTTAGTTTTCTCTGCACAAGATGATATGGGTGCCGAGCGGAAAAGAATATCTGAGTAGATTGTAGTTCTCCTTTGTATGCTTTTCTAAAAAATTCTTGGGCAGATAATGATGTATCAACACCTGTGAGATGTTTGAAATCTTTTGCTTTAAACATAACCTCAATGTGATTATTATCAAAAACGTATAGGAAAGTTTTTCCTACAAGGTTTTGCTTATAAGCTTTTGCTGATTTTATGATTTCTGAAACAATTATACTCCTATCGTTTTGGGTATTCATCTTGTTATCTCCTAAGGAAAAAGCGCCGGGCTAATCTCCCGACGCTTAAACTGTCAATATAAGCGGTTTTATGCTGGCTGTCAGCCGCAATACCCTTTCGAGTATCTATAAGTCGTTGAAAATAAGTCCTCAACGCAGACTAACCGTATCTCCCTGGTCTGGGCACGATACCCTTTCGAGCATCTATAAGTCTTGGTATTTTTACCTGCCCAAGCACAGTACAGCTTAATGTGCCGCCACACAGAGGATCTTTCCTCACTTATATTATATACGATAAATCCGATTTTGTCAATACATTTTTTAAAATTTTTTGGCAAAAGAAAAAATCCCCCGGAGAATTACTCCGAGGGAAAATCACACATCTAATCATTTGGCAACATCAATTGACTTATTTTTTTGCGGTGGCTTGTTGGATTGCGTTGAAGTCTGCGTTGCTTTTAATTCCTCAATCTGACCGATAAGAGATGGACGCTTCTCTTCTCGGACAACTCCGAGGATTACTTCTTTTGTGCTTGTTTCCTGCTCATTTATTTCAGGAGTATTACTGTCAATGTTGAGCAAGGTATCAAGTTCAGCCAGACGTGTAAGCTTCTCTGACAGCTCCTTTTCCTGCGGGAATGGCTTACCAAGCTCAGCCTTTGCCGTATCAAGCTGCTCCATTAATCCCTGAAGCTGTTCTGTACTATTGTCAATGCGACTCTGAATGGAATCGAGCACATTGTGAATACGGTTAATCGAACCCTGTGCCGATTGTCCAAGGGTGATAGAGTGCGTGGCTTCACGCTGAAGAACAAGCCGATACTCTCTTGTAAAGCTGTCAAATGATAAGGTCATATTGAAGCCCTTGTATATTCCCAACTCAAAATCCTCGTTTGATTCTACCCTTCGGCAAGCATCGAGGATTGCCTGTCCAGCGGCTTCCTTTTCCGTGTAAACCATATTGCAGACCGTCATAGGTGAGATACCTTCTGTGATAACGGGTAGCGATTTGAGGTGTTCAAGGTCTGCGGTGAGGGCTTTTATTCGCTGTTCCGTCC
>JBJESA010000033.1:0-4526 GCA_051882535.1 Oscillospiraceae bacterium | reverse complement strand
ACCCGAGAAGGCATAATATGTGGATATGTTACGTCGTATTGCTTCTTCCTCGGTAAAAAAATTATCGTTCTTTCTTGGACGAAAAATCAGAGATGCTATCACCCCCAGTACCACTGCAATAGCAACGATAATTGCTATTATTTTAATCTTGCTGCGTTTTTTTGTCTGTGTCATAATTTTCCTCCGAATAAAATATTGGAACAAATATCCTTACTCTCTATTATATTCAAAATAATAAACTCACCAAAAACTGAGAGAGTATGAATGTGAAAGTGAAGTGAATTTTAACAAAAAAGACGGTGTACTTTTACTCTTCAGCACTACTTTCATCAGCCTTTGTATATTGCGTCTGTTCTCGAACGTAAGTATGCTGAACATTTCGCTACTCTCCATCATAATGCATCATACACTTACAGTATAGCACAAATAAATTAACTGAGCAATAACTTTTGATTATTTTTTTGCTTCCATTTTGTTTCCAGCCAGAATAACAACGGCAGAGCCGGCTAATCCTTTACGAGCTGAAACTGTGGTGTTATAATACAAGTGCATAATAAAAAGCGATGGATTTGATTCAGTTACAAAACCGTCGCTTTGGCTGTTCGTAAAAAATCAATATAATGAAATCTGTTTCGGCTTTATCAGGAGGAATATCTATCGTTTTTGAACCAATCATACAATCCCGTCCCCAATAATGTAAATTATTCGAATTCAGCACGATTTGTATTTAAAACCACTTGATTATTTCGACAAAATATGTTATAATAACTATATCCATTTTTTGCAAATTTAGTTTACAAAACTGTTATAGAAAATTCAGACAAGCGAGATGAATACAATACGATAATGTGATACAGACGGATAGTTTTTTATATTGCTCTAACGTCTTTGGTGTCCGAACATTAAAGGCGTTTTATATTTATTTGGTTGATGAACCGGACCGGTATGTGCGTGCGAATCAAAGCAAAAAATTTTGGAGGTAAACCATGAACAGTTTCTCTAATGATACATCAAATCAGGAACAGGCAATCAGGAGCTTTTTGCGTGATTACTCAAACAAGCCCAACGACGGACAAACTATTCACGGAATACTTTCTGAGGCGTGCAGATATTATGATGCAGACCGTTCGTATATTTTCGAGCTGAATGCCGGGCGTACTCACATCAGTAATACATACGAATGCTGCCGTGACGGAGTATCAGCAGAGATTGACAATCTTCAGAACATTTCCCTTGAGGGTATGGAATTCTGGCTCAAAGAGCTTGAGGAAAAGGGAGAATTCTGTATTTCTTCTTTGTCTGAAAGCTTTGCTCCGGATTCAAGGATTTATCAGTTTTTGAAACCGCTGGGAATTGAAAGTGCTGCGGCGGTTCCGCTTGTTGTAAACGGTTCGGCAGCAGGCTTCATCGGAGTGGGTAACCCTCGCCGCAATACAGATAGCTTTTTATTGTTGTCAGTATTTGCATCCGCTTGCTGCAGTGAGATTTCCAATAAACGTCTGGAGGAAACAAACGCAGAGCTTACCGCTCTTCTGGAATCCGAAAAGCAGCATACTGCAATTATCAATTCATTAAGCAGCGTTTTCTTTGCTCTGTACTATATCGATATTGAAGAAAATATCGTTCAGGAGATATTTTCTCCCGACGGTAAAAAACATACATACGGCGAAAAGGATAATGCAAAGTCACGTCTTAAAATTGTGACAGATAGCTGGGTAAGTAATGATTTCAAATCTGCAATGAGTGTCTTTACGGATATTGATTCCATAGACGAACGGCTGGGAGAGAATCGTATTATTACTCAGGAATATATTGCCACCGACGGAAACTGGGTAAGGTGCAGTTTGTTCCCCGTAGAGAGAAGAAGTTCCGGAAAGAATACAAAGGTGCTATTCGGATTCCGCATAATTACCAATGACAAGGAACGGCTTGAATCACAGGATAATCTTATACGTGCTCTTTCAATGTCGTATGAGAATGTCTATGCTGTCAATATGGATACGGTGGAAGCGATATGCTACCGTATGGGCAGTACCATTAAATCCCGTTACGGTCAAAAATTTACAATCGGTAACTATGAATCCAACATACGGTTATATGTTGAAAATGAAGTAATCCCCGAAGACAGAAATCTGTTTGACAAAATATGTTCGATTCAAGAAATCAGAACGCTTTTTTCCGAAAAACAGACTTATTCTTTCAGCTACAGAGTATTTCGAAATGACCGTATTCAGTATTTTGAATGTCAGCTCGTAAAGCCCGACATCAACAGAAATGAGTTTGCTATCGGTTTTAAGAATATCGATGAAGAGAAAAAACACGAGCTTGCTCAACAGAAAAAGATTGAAAACGCTCTTTCCGTAATGGAGAAGATGAATGAAACTCTTAAGGACGAAATGGAGATTGCAGGCACGCTGAGCAAGGATTATCCCGATGTTGTACTGCTCGATCTTGTAGACGATACCGCCACGACCATTAAACGTAACGGTGAAATTATTGCGGAAGTAAATCGTGTTGTACGCCGCTCATATAATGATACCTGGGACTATTATATTTCTAAATATGTCCTTGAGGATGACAGAGAAACCCTCAAAGCGGCAATTAAGATTGAAAAGGTCAGGGACGCTCTTGAAAAAAGCGATGAATATTCATGCAGCTATCGCGTCTTTACTGATGAAATAGGGTTTCATTATTTTCAGGCTTCATTTATCCGTTTTTATTCGCGGCATAAAACAGAAAGTCAGATAATTCTGGGCTTCCGCTGTGTTGACGCTATTGTTGAGGAAGAACACAGGAAAATAAAGATTATGGAAGCTCAGAGTGAAATAATCGAAGGTCTCGGCTCGGAGTACTACTCTGTCCTTCTGGTAAATCCCGAAACGGAGCACGTGACTATATTCCGTGCGGAGAGCGAGGACGGAAAAGCAATTGCAGAGCTTTTTGACAGGTTCGATTACTGCTGGTCAAAGGGACTTAACAGTTATTGTGAGGATAATGTTTCGGAAATCTGCCGCAGCGAGTTTATGGAAAAGCTGTGCATTGAGCATATCCGCGAGGACGGCGAGGATTACTCTTTTACCTACGAAAAGCTTACAGCCGACGGAATAATATATCTCCAGGCGAGAGTTGCGTTTGTAAAGGAAAAGAACGGCGGATTTGTTGCTGTTGTCGGCACAAGAAATGTGGACGACATTATCAAAAAGGAACGTCAGCAGGAAATGGCTTTGCAGGCAGCGTATGACGCTGCGGAGGCGGCAAACAAGGCAAAGACGGAATTCCTGTCGAATATGTCCCACGATATTCGTACTCCTATGAACGGCATTATCGGAATGACCGCTATCGCCGCAACCCATCTGGACGATAAAGAACGTGTTAAGGACAGCCTGCAGAAGATTTCTCAGGCAAGCAAGCATATGCTCAGCCTTATCAACGAAGTTCTGGATATGAGCAAAATCGAATCGGGAAAGGTTGACCTTTTCGAAGAAGAATTCAACCTCTCAAATCTTATTGACAATCTGTTGTCAATGACAAGCGAACAGATAAACAAGCATCATCACGAGCTTTCTGTCAATATCACAGGAGTTATACACGAAGAGGTAATAGGCGACAGTCTGCGTATACAGAAGGTGTTTACCAATTTGATGAGCAACGCAGTAAAATATACTCCGGACGGGGGAAAAATCTGCCTTTCTATCATGGAAAAACCGTCTAATTATGCTAAAGTCGGGTGTTATGAATTTGTATTTGAAGATAACGGCATCGGTATGAGCGAAGAATATCTGGAAAGCATATTTGAACCCTTTTCCAGAGCTTCCGACAGCAGAGTTCACAAGATACAGGGAACAGGTCTTGGTATGCCTATCAGCAGAAATATTGTAAGAATGATGGGCGGCGATATTAAGGTAGAAAGCAAGCTTAATGTCGGTTCACGCTTTACGGTGACTATCTATCTGAAACTTCAGGATACAGAGGAAATCAGACATGACAAATTTATCGACCTTAATGTGCTTGTTGCTGACGATGATAAGCTGAGTCTTGAATCCTGCTGTAGTATGCTGGAGGATTTCGGAATGAAGGCAGACGGGGTTTCTTCGGGTGCGGAGGCTGTCGAATATGTTCTGGTACGTCATCAGAAGAATGAGGACTATTTTGCCTGCATAATCGACTGGAAGATGCCCGATATGGACGGCATTGCTACTACAAGAGCTATCCGCAAAGCGGTGGGAAATGATGTGCCAATTATAATAATTTCCGCCTACGATTGGTCGGATATTGAGCAGGATGCCAGGGCAGCCGGTGCAAACGCATTTATCAGCAAGCCTCTTTTTCGTTCAAGATTGGCAAAAACTTTCAACTCTCTTGTGGGAGAAGAGGAGAAAACCGAACAGGGAGAACCGCTCCTTGACTTATCAAATATGGATTTTGCAGGTAAGCGTATTCTTCTTGCAGAGGACAATGACCTGAATGCAGAGATTGCCACGGAAATACTTGATATGACGGGGCTTGCTGTTGAGCGTGCCGTTGAC
>JBJESA010000032.1:0-4585 GCA_051882535.1 Oscillospiraceae bacterium | reverse complement strand
ACGGGAAAATTCTCTTGGAAGAATATGAACTCTGACAGACGTATGATGATTATGGTGATTATCGCAACGTTGATTCTGGTTCCTGTGTATTTCTTTAAGGATTTTTTCACGGCAAGGCAGGGGGACGGAGATATCGCATTTGAGGGCGTGGCGTTCTTGTTTACGGCATTGTTGCTGTTCCTCTCGGACAGATGCAGCGGTACAAAAACGGGCGAGAAGATGAAGGTTGCAGACGCAGTGACGGTGGGACTTTTCCAGTGTGTGGCACTGTTTCCGGGAGTATCCCGTTCCGGCTCGACTACTGCAGCGGGTTTGTTCTGCGGATTGGAAAAGAATACTGCGGTGACGTTTGCGTTTGTTCTGGGTATTCCCGCGATTCTCGGCGGCAGCGTCGTTGAATTTAAGGAAGTGATGGAAACACAGGTCGAGGTTGACTGGCTTGCGATGGCGATTGGCTTTGTGGTATCGGCGGTTGTGGGATTCCTCGCAATTAAGCTTGTATCGTGGCTGCTTAAGAGTAACCGATTCAAGATTTTTGGTGTATACACTTTGGTAATTGGCGTTGCTTGTCTGGCAGGCGGCATTTGGGAACACATTACAGGCAACACAATTGCAGGTTTGATTGGTATTTAAATCGCAAAGAAAAGGAAGAAAGAAATGGCTGAAAGAAAGAATTCTTCGCGTTCAACAACAAATAAATCAAGCAGAACTACCGGTAATACAGGCAGAAGCAAGTCTTCGACTGCTGCAAAGTCCACAGGCCGCTCGAAAAAGGCTATGGAGGAACAGCGGCTTCGTGAGGAGGCACTGCAAAGGAATCTTCGTAACCGCCGAATTACTTCGGTGATCCTGCTTGCTGTGGGATTGTTTATGACTTTGCTGGCGATTATTCCGGGAAGCGAGGGGTGGAATGCACTTTACAATGTGCTGCACGGACTATTCGGTTTTGCAGCCTACGCTTTGGGTCCTGTTATGATTTATATGGCGGTGGTGATTTCGGCAAAACAGCCGAAGAATACTATTGCTGTAACGATTTTCAAGGCTTCTTTCTTGTTGCTGCTCGTATGTGCCGGTGCTGAAATTATCGGCATTGGCAAGGTTAATGGTGAGAATTTCGGCGAGGTTGTTAAGAATCTTTATGTGAATGGTAAAGATTTCAAGGGCGGTGGATTCTTTGCTTTAATTCTGGGTGTGCCGTTGTTGTTTTTGGGAAGAATGGGTGCACTTGCAATGGTGATTATAATGCTGCTCGGCTTCGTTCTCCTGATGATTGATATGCCGATTGACGAACTATTTAAGAAGATAGGCAATTCGGTGAAAAAGGCAGGTGCGAATGCTGCCGAGAAGCGTGATATTCGCCGTGAGGAGTCGGCTATTGCCAACGAGGAGTATCGCAGAATGCAGCAGGAAAAGCGTGCTGCAAAGCAGCAGCGTGACCGTGAAATTGCCGCTATCCGCGAAAAGGAGAAGCAAGCACGTCACAATGCCGATGTTGAGGCTCGCCGTAAGAAACTCGAGGAGATGAAAGCGGTTTACAACAGCGTTGATGATATCAATAATGTTTCCGCAGAGAAGCCTGTTGAAAATGGCGAGCATGAAAAAAAGGTGCAACCCGCAAAGATTGATTCTTCCGCAAAGCCCGAAAAGGCAGAGGAACGCTCGGATTCGCCTGTGCTCAGCCGCACTTCGGAAATCAATATTCTTGGGCAGAAACCTCAGCCACAAGAGATTGTTGAGCAGAAACAAGAAACCCGTGACTATCAGCAGGCACTCAAGAAGTATATGGAGAAGCGTCACCCGATAATGCGTGACGAAGAGCCGGTGAATGAGGAGAAATACGAGGCTGATATTGATTTAGTTCCGATTGTTGACGCTTTGGACAAACTTAATGCGGAAAAAGGCCCCGCACGCGTATCGAAGATTGTTGACGCACCAAAATCCGAAATAACCAATTCGGACAAGCTGAGTATGGAGAAAGAGTTTGCTGATATCTCTGAGATTGATGAGGCGGAGTTGTCGTTTGACCCCGAGGATATCGCTGAACCTGCTGAGCCGAAACCTACTGAAAGCAAATTACTGCTGGATCCGCCGTCTGCGGGCAAAATTGATAATGAAAAGGAAATATTGCCTTTTGAGGAGCTTCATTCTTTCACGCAGGTGGAATTGCCGGTTCAGTCGGACGTATACAGACTTCCTCCGATGTCACTTCTCAACGAAGCAAAGAAGCCGGTACCTCAGGCGGATATTGAGCAGGAAATCCGCAGGAATGCAGACAAGCTGGTTGAAACGCTGAAAAGTTTCGGCGTGTCGACTACATATCTGGGGGCTAGCAGGGGTCCGTCTGTTACACGATACGAACTTCAGCCCGCACCCGGTGTTAAGATAAGCAAGATTGTAAATTTGTCTGATGACGTGGCACTGAATCTTGCTGTTTCTGGCGTAAGAGTGGCTCCAGTTCCCGACAAGGCGGCGGTGGGTATCGAAATCCCGAATAAGGTTAAAGATACCGTTTTCTTCCGCGAGTTGGTGGATACCACCGAGTTCAGCAAGACTTTCGACAAGAAGCTGGATACTGTATTGGGTAAAGATATCAGCGGTACGACAATCCACTGTAACGTATCCAAGATGCCTCACTTGCTGATTGCAGGCACAACAGGTTCGGGTAAGTCGGTATGCGTAAACTCTATCATTATGAGTATTCTGATGAAGTCAACTCCCGATGATGTGCGTTTAATAATGGTTGACCCGAAGCAGGTTGAATTTATGATGTACAACGGAATTCCGCATTTGCTGATTCCCGTTGTCACCGACCCGAAGAAAGCGGCGGGTGCCTTGGCGTGGGCAGTAACCGAGATGGAGAAGCGTTACACACTGTTCTCCGAAAACAATGTCCGCAATATAGACGGCTATAACGACTTGTGCAAGAACAATGCCGAACTCGCAAGAATGCCACATATCGTTATCTTTATTGACGAGCTGGCGGATTTGATGATGGCATCTCCTAAGGACGTTGAGGACAGCATTGTACGCCTTGCCCAAAAGGCAAGAGCCGCGGGAATGCACCTTGTCATTGCAACGCAAAAACCGACTGTACAGGTTGTAACCGGACTTATCAAGGGTAATATTCCCAGCCGAATTGCACTGATGGTAGCGTCACAGGTGGACAGCCGTGTTATTCTTGACGCGGCGGGAGCAGAAAAGCTACTCGGAAACGGCGATATGCTGTATATGCCTGTTGGCTCTCCCAAGCCTATTCGTTTGCAGGGCTGTTATGTTTCGGACGATGAGGTGGAGCGTGTTACACAGTTCATTACACAGGCGTTTAAGGCTGAGTATGACGAGAGCATTATGGCTGAAATCGAACGTCAGGCTGAAAGAGTTTCCAACGGTGACAAGGGAGTTGGCACTGAGGACTCTGAAGACGATGGCGATGTCGATGAAAAACTTGATGAAGCGATTGAGTTTGTTGTTTCAGCAGGTCAGGCAAGCACCTCAGTCCTTCAGCGGCATTTGAAGCTGGGGTATGGCAGAGCGGCACGTCTTATCGATACAATGGAAAAGATGGGGATAGTCGGTCCTTATGCAGGCTCGAAACCTCGTGCAGTGCTTATGACAAAGCAGGAATGGTACGAAAGAAAACTCAGGCAAGAATAATAACTAGGGGTTAGTATGTATAAAAATGTTGAAATGATGTCGAAGCTGGACGAATTCCTCCCCGAGGTGGAGCGTCCCGCACGATATATAGGCGGAGAAACAGGTTCTGTTCAGAAAAATCTGGAAGATGTAGACGTGCGTTTTGCATTCTGTTTTCCTGATACTTACGAAATCGGAATGTCACATCTCGGAATGAAGATTTTGTATGGATTGAAGAATTCGGTTCCCAACTACTGGTGTGAACGTGCTTTTATGCCACTCCCCGATATGCGGGCGAAGATGAAGGAGAACAATATCCCGCTCTACGGGCTGGAGAGCCTTGACCCGCTGGATAGGTTTGATTTTATCGGATTTACGATTCAGTACGAGCTGTGCTATACTACGATTCTCGAAATGCTGGATTTGGGAGGAATTCCCGTGCTTGCAAGCGAGCGGAAAGGTCTTACTCCAATTGTAATGGGCGGCGGCCCGTGTGTTTGCAATGCAGAGCCTATTGCGGACTTCTTCGACTTGTTTGTAATTGGCGAGGGCGAGGAGGCAAACCTTGAACTCATGCGGCTTATGGAGCAGTGCAAAAAGGAGAATGCTTCTAAAACTGACTTTTTGAAGAGAGCGGCACAGATTGAAGGAGTGTATGTCCCGAGTTTCTACGAAACTTCCTACAACGAGGATGGCACAGTAAAAGAAATTGTGGCTTCAAACGGTGCTCCCGCGACTGTTACCAAACGTATTATCAAGGACATAGACAAGGTATACTATCCCGAGAATTTTGTTGTACCGTTCTGCGATATTGTGCATAACAGAGCGGTTGTAGAGGTGATTCGCGGCTGTATTCGTGGGTGCAGATTCTGTCAAGCAGGATTTATCTATCGTCCGTATCGTGAGAAAAAGATTGACACTATTATAAACTCGACAAAGACTTTGTGCGAGA
>JBJESA010000031.1:0-4684 GCA_051882535.1 Oscillospiraceae bacterium | reverse complement strand
ATGCATAAAAACCGGGGGTATAAAAATGGCAAAGAATTATTGCTTTGAGTTTTCGTTTCAGTCATAATAACCTTCCTTTCCATCCATCATTAGCTATGATTATTTTCTGGGCTTTACTTCGGTCAAACTGCATTGATTACTTGCTTTTGGTTTTCCATTGGAAACCGCTGTATTCTTTGCCATCTTTAATACAGCTATACGCTTCGCATTCCGGCAGTACTGTAGTCTTTTTTTCATTTCTGGAATAAATTACTTCTTTACCATCAAGCAATTTCAAAAGTTGGGCTTCGGTGAGTTCCTTGCCATATACTTTAGCAATATTCATACCACATTTGCCCGTACAATAGAATCCGAATTTTCCTTTCTTAACATCGTTACCGCAATTCGGGCACTTGCCAATAGCAGCACTTGCTTTTTGAGGTCGCTGAAAACTACCGCCTTCTGCAACAGAGCCGTAAGAATGTACAAGACCGCTGATATATTCACATATTTCTTCCAAAAAAGTTTCAGAACTCTCTTTGCCTTTCTCAATGGCTTGAAGACGCGTTTCCCAATCCGCTGTCATTTTTGGCGATTTGACTTCATCAGGAACAACATTGATGAGATTTATACCTTTTTCTGTTGGTACAAGTTGTTTTTTCTTGCGCTCAACATATTCACGCTTTACGAGATCCTCAATGATTGAAGCCCTTGTAGCAGGAGTTCCCAAGCCTTTTTTCTCAACATCTGCATTTTCGTCATAATCACTGTTGCCTGCGGTTTCCATAGCAGACAATAAGGTATCTTCTGTAAAAGGCTTTGGAGGACTTGTCCAGTGTTCAGCTATATCGGCAGTAACAGAAAGAATATCTCCTTCGGATAGCTTTGGCAATGCTGTTTCATTGTCCTGCGTTTCGTCAGCAATGATGTTCTCATTCTTTATAAGGGATTTTAATTGTTGCTCCTGCAGCTTCCAACCGTTTTCAAGAACAACCTTGCCCTTTGCTGAAAATTCAGTATCAGCACAGGTCAGTTTAACGGAGGTTGCTTCGTATATGTGCTGTGCCGATGAAGCAAGTATCATTCTAGCAGCTATGAGAAACAACACATTTTTCTCCCCAGAAGGCAACTCCTTTGGAATGGGTGGTGCATACTTTACAGCCTCTGCGGTAATTATCAGAGCGTGATGGTCTGATACCTTACTGTTATTTATGACGGGGAGAGGGTTAATGCTATCAGAACACTTAATCCCAGTAAATTCTTTAGCCATTTCTACCGCCGACACAAAGGTATCTTTCATATCCTCGGTAATATACTGACTATCAGTCCTCGGATAAGAACACAGCTTTGCTTCATAAAGCGACTGAACATAATCGAGAGTTTGCTGTGCAGTATATCCATAATATCTGTTAGCTTCTCTCTGGAGAGTGGTAAGGTCATACAGCTTCGGAGGATTGGCTGTCTTCTTTTCGGTTTTTACGTTGGTTACCGTTGCGGAACTTCCGTTACAAGCATTGACGATTTCCTTTACCGCTGCTTCATTATCAATGTGCTCGGAATATGCAGTAAATTCTCCGCAGTTCAAATCTACCGTGTAATACTTTTCCTTCACGAAATTCTTGACCTTGTTATCACGGTCAACAATCATAGCAAGGGTAGGGGTCTTAACACGCCCGATATTGAGCGTTGCTCCATATCTGACCGTAAAAAGGCGAGTTCCGTTCATACCGACAAGCCAATCAGCCTTTGCACGGCATAATCCTGCTTCATAGAGATTATCATACTCACTGCTGCTGCGGAGATTTTCAAATCCCTCTCGGATCGCTACATCTTCCATAGATGATACCCACAGCCGCTTATACGGCTTTTTGCATTTTACCAAATTGTAAACATAACGGAAAATACATTCACCCTCACGTCCTGCGTCCGTTGCACACACAAGTTCGTCAACTCTATCGTCCGCCATTAGCTTTTTCAGAATATCAAACTGTTTCTTTGTTGCCGCAGTGATAGAAAACTTCCATTGTTCGGGTATAATAGGCAGATTATCAAAGCTCCACGATTTATATTTTTCATCGTAGATTTCAGGGCTTGCAAGCCCTACAAGGTGTCCGACACACCACGATACTATGTAACCGTTACCCTCAACACAACCATCGCCACGTTTATTTGCACCGAGTACCTTTGCTATGGTTTGTGCCACAGACGGTTTTTCAGCTATTACTAATTGCATAATAAAATCCTTTCAAACAAATCGCTAGTAGCAAATTGTATTATATTTTATTCTTCAGAAGAATCATCTTCAAAGAATTCCTCTTCTTCATATTCTTCGTCCGGCTCATCAAAAACTACTGCTTTTTTGTTTTTTCCCGGACCCACCTTCTTGTATGCTGCAATTCCAATAATTACAGCAGCTACAACTCCTATCACGATATACAGTATAAAAGAGTAATCTTTCTTGCCATCTGAACCAGATGGATTAGATGTTGATGAAGAGGAGTTATCCTCGTTTGTGGAATTAGAATTGTCAGCCTGCAAGTTGCCATCTGAATCCCCGCTTGTTGTGGTATCCGGAGTGGAGGTTTTGTTGTTAGCCGCATCAATTATTTCCTGCTCCTGCGGTGTAAAAGGAGTTTCCTCATCCTTTGAACTCTTAATGAGCGATGCAAGGTCAACCATATCAACGGAATTGAGGAAATATACATTTTCAGAATTTCCGGACTTATCAACAATGATATAGAATATGCTGCCATCCCTTGTTGCCACAGTAAACATTAGTTTCTCCCCATTTTCATCAGCATTGTGCGTAACGCCATCTTCCTCATCAGATGTCTTGGAATAAGATGTCGAGGGATTGGTGATTACATCCTCGCCAATTAATACACCAGCTCCATCAAGGTCAAACGCCTCTGGGTTTTCAAGGTATTCAAGGAGATACCGATACATCTCTTCGTCCTTAAGGACTTCTTCCAAGCGAGGATTGGATGGTTTTGCTGTTGATGATGAAGAACCAGAGGTTGAAGGGTTAGGCTTTGAAGTAGGGGTAGTGCTGCTTGAGGAAGATGATGTAGAGGATGAAGATGTGACACTGGTTGAGGAAGAAGTGTTTGACTCCGCTGATGAAGTCATACCGCCAAGTAGGGACAATGTTGCAATTGTAGTAGCAACCAAAATAGTCTTAAACGTTTTTCTGAGTTTCATTTTTTTCTTCTCCTTTGGCTTCGGGATTGTTATTGATAGTTTCATTTGTTGTCTTAACTTCTGTTTCGTGGTGCTTGAACGAATTAACCAACTCACTTACTTCGTTAATTGACAGTTTCTTTTCTCTCACAAGTGCAAGAATCTGTCTATTTTCATCTTCTATCTTCTCACGCACTAATGAAACACGCCGTGCTTTCAGTTCGGCAATGTGTTCATCAATTTTCTTAATTTCCTGATCGTAATCAGGCTGTCGTGGTTTTCGTGCCATATTGTACCTCCTATGATGACGTTTCTGATTTTTCTTGTTGTTTTGCATCGTTGTAAAACAAGTAATATGGATTAAGGTATATTCCACCTTTTCTCACGGATAACTGCAATCCTGAACTGCTTGTTTTAAATAGCTCTGTACCATTTTCAACAGCTGCTCCTGTAATGAGCAGTGAAGTTGATGTGCTTCCAAAATAGTCTACAGTAAACCCTGTGTTGTAGGTTATAGTTATGCAATCACTACTCTTTGAAGTAACCCTTCCGCTAGCTCCTGCGAGTACATATCTACCACTTCCGCAAGGGATACACAATTTATTGTCACGGATATAATAATCTTCTTCCGTTTCTACACTAGAAGCTAATGTATATCCGTATGGCTTGGCTAAATCGTGCCAACCTTTTTGCAAACCGCTTTTGCTTAGCGGTGTGCCTAACTGTTGGTGACCACCAAAACTCTTGTTAAGTGAATTATAGAATTTTCGGTTTTCATCCGGTTTGTCACTTGCAGCAATCATTGAAGAAGCCACTGAGTCGAAACTCTTGATACGTTCAGCTTTGTACTTTATTTTGTACCCTCGAAATTCCTTTTTTGAATTGTAGACTTCCTCCCACGTTTCGTTTATCTGATACATACTACTTACGATCTTGGATATAGTGCTGTTGACACCAGACCAATCACCTCGATGAATAACTGATAATAAAGCCGCAAATTTATTCATATTGAAATCATTTTCAAAGTGAATATTATACCCCCCTTTTTTCACTGAAAGAATTCCCTCAGAGAATCTTCCGTTATCATCTTTGAAATCATTGATGTATGTAACATAACGGTAATGCAATCCGTTCATACAAGTGATTAGCGAATTCCACGCACTTGTCACTTCATCATCTTGCACCGGATAAATTGTTGTCGCAATAACACCCTCCCCAATTGTTGAGCCTCCACCACTAGCACATACTGGTCCTAATATCATCGGAAGCATAAAGACTAAGACTATTATTAATGCAGCACAGATTGCAACACCCTTAACCTTTGAAAAGACAAGTTTCTGCGCTACCTCCTTGGCTACTTCATTACTTATCTTCGCAGCTTTCTGAGCCTTTTGAAACTTCTGTGCTTGCTGTCTTTTACGAGCAGCTTTCTTCTGTGCTTGCTTTTTCGCCTGTGCTTTTTTCGCCTTGCTCTCCTGATTTGCTTTTTCAAATTGAAGACGATTGCTGGTCTTTTCCAACTGCA
>JBJESA010000030.1:0-4684 GCA_051882535.1 Oscillospiraceae bacterium | reverse complement strand
AAAATCACGCTGCTTCCGCAATACGCTGATTCCAACGCACTCCGAGGGCTGGAAGAATTCTCCCACATCTGGCTTATTTGGGGATTTTCCGAAGCACCAAGCAAAGGCTTCTCCCCTACCGTGCGTCCTCCCCGCCTTGGAGGGAATGTACGAATGGGTGTTTTCGCAACCCGCTCTCCATTCCGCCCGAACTCACTGGGACTCAGCGTGGTAAAAATCGAGGAAATCAACGGCTGCACCCTCACAGTAAGCGGTGCTGACCTGCTGAACGGTACACCGATTTACGATATCAAGCCGTATATTCCCTATGCAGACAGTATTCCCGAAGCCTCTAACGGCTGGGCATTAACTGAGAAAGGTGCTCTGCTGCAAGTAGAATTCCCCTCTGCACTTCAGTGCCTTATCCCCGAATCCAAGCGTGCCGGATTGATTGAATTACTCTCACAAGACCCACGCCCGCAGTACCAAGATTCCCCCGAACGTATCTACACAATGGCGTTCGGCAAGTTTCAAGTGAGTTTCCGCGTAGCCGGAGATACGCTCACCGTAATCGAAATTCGATAACTCCCCACAGTAAAGAACCGCAGTGCTATGCACTGCGGTTCTTTATGTATTCCGAAATTACTTGCCAGCGTGATACTTGTCGTAATTTACCAACTCGTCAATCAGCTGAGGCACCTTTGTAGGAGCGTCCTCATCGGAGAACTGACAAGTTCCGACTGCCATATGTCCGCCACCGCCATACTTGAGCATGGTAGAACCGACATTCACATGAGATGTACGATTAAGGATAGAATATCCAACCGCACACGAGCAACCCTTACCGCCCTTTCCGTCTACAATCCAGCAAGAGAGATTCTGGTCGGGATACAACGAGTAGATAAGGAAACGGTTACCCGTATAAATCGGATTTACACCACGCAAATCGGTGACAATCAAATCTCCCTCAACGCGGGTGTACTTTGCAACCATCTCTTTGAAGAGTTCGGTCTGCTCGTTATACAACTTGATACGCTCCTTAATATCGGGCATATCGAGAATTTCATCGGTAGTCATATAGGAGCAGCAATGCAGCAGCTTCTCCATCAACTGGTAGTTGCTAATCGTGAAGTTGCGGAAACGTCCAAGACCGGTACGCGGGTCCATAAGGAAGCCAATCAAAATCCAACCCTCGGGATTAAGAATCTCGTCGCGAGTGAGATTTCCGCTGTCCACCTTGTCAACAGCGACCATCAAATCATCGAAATTCGGAAAACGCTCCTTACCGCCGTAATACTCATAGATAATACGTGCACAGCTGGGAGTAATACGGCTCTCGCCCTTATACTTGCCCTTGTAGCGATTGCGTTCTTCCTCGCTGGAGTGATGGTCGAACCACAACCCGCAGCCCTCAACAAAGGGGACGTTCGCAAGGCAGTCATTCTCGGTAACCGGAATCAGACCGTCCTGCAAATCCTTCGGATGAGCAAAAGTCCAAGAGTCAACAACGCCTGCACACAGCAAAAGTGCACCGCAAGCCAGTCCGTCAAAATCTGAACGTGTAATCAATCTCATTGCCACGATGTAACCACTCCTCAATATCAGTAATTATGTTATTTCCATTATAACATCTTTTGTGGTGAAAATCAACACCTTTTTTAAAAAAGGTATAAATTATTTTCAAAAAGCAGTATTATTTTGTTTTGCCTTTCAAAATAATATAGTTTAGTTTTATCAAGCCTATGAATACAAGCTGTTTTTTTGCCGCATAGTACACACTTTCAAGAAGTGCTGCCGTTTCGCATAGTTCCCCCCTACTGAATTCGCCCTCGGAAAATGCAATTTTCAAAAGCAGATTAGTGCGAACGGCAAAATTGGTTTTTAAGTGTTTGTCAACTCGCTTGAAAAATTTGTATGGCTGCTCACCTGGTCTTTGAATTAAGCCGCAAAGTTTGATTATTTCTGAAATTTTCGCATAAAGCTCTACACAACTGCCGCTGATGCGTGCGTCTTTAAATGCTTTTTTGACCAGCTTATCATACTTTTTGGATAACGCTGCACCACAAAGCAAGACAGCCGAAATTATCGCACAAGGAACTGTAATAATGATGATTGTCATTATTATCCTGTCATTATTATCATTTTGCGGCATATTGGAGTTTTCATCAGAGTTTGTATTTTCTCCGTCGTCATCAATACTTTCATCATCGCTATTTTCGTCCTCGTATTCACTGCTTTCATCAGACGAGCTTTCAGAAGATGTAGACGACGATGTAACGGACGGAAGTTCGGGACGGTCGATTACTCCCGGAGTATCTCCCGTCTGCGAGGAACTTGTCGGGTCAAAGGTAACCCAGCCCAGTTCATCAAGATACACTTCAACCCAAGCATGAAGATTCTTCGAGCGAAGAACTGTCGCCTCGCCGCCGTTCGGCTTCACCACAAATCCGGTACAGTACCTTGCGGGAATTCCCATCCCACGCAGAATAAGCGTCATCGAGCTTGCGTACATTGCACAGTGTCCGCTCTTTGTCACGTTAAGGAAGCTGTTAAGCGGGTTCTCTCCCCTGTTGTTTGTATCCAGCGAATAGGTGTAGTTTGAACGCAGATAGTCCGCAACCTCCGAAGCTATGCGGTATGACTCAACTATCGAATCGTCCTCTTCGGAACGAATTGCATATACCTTATCGACAATCCCGCTTGTTGCACTGTACTCGGAAATCATTGCCTTGTATTTCGGGGGGACGTTCAAATAGGTAGACCTCACATACTTCTGATATTCGCTGAATGCCTGCGGATGTCCGAAAAAATACCCTCCATCAATGATATCGGAAATTCCGCCCGTTGATTTTGCAAGTGCCGCCGCTCTGCGGATACTTTCCAGTCCCGCCTCGGACGAAGAATCGTCCATATTCGTATAATTGGGGACAAGTGCCGTGCAGAAGACGGAATCCATTCTATCGTAGGATTCGTCAACACGTGCCACAAAGTCACCATAGATATTGAACATCTCGTTGTCAAAATATCCGAAATCGGACGTATAAGCGGGAAGAAATGTAACCGTAGAATCGCACAGATAGTCAACCGTTATATCTGCGTTAGACACAGAACAATCCAACAAATCAGCATACAGCATATTCTGCAGCGTTTCAAGCACCTGCACTTCCACGGGGCGATAGTACTCCGAAAGACCTGAATCACGCCATTTTTTTGGTTCGTCCGAAACGGGCGAAGTCCAGTTTTCTCCGGTGAAATCTATACCGATATCACCTCGTAAATACACCACGGAATTGCCGGTATTCTTCACGCTGAGAATACGCTGATTTCCTCGTCCGGGGCTGATGATGCTGAGGCTCTGTGTGTGTGTGCTAGTGCCGGATGTGGAGTCGGTAAACCACTCCTCGCTTTGCCCCTTGTCGAAAGGATTGGTAATCGGCGAACGCTCACCAAGACTTCTCACGAAATCGTACAGCTTAGTGTAATCGAAACCGTCGGAGGACGATAAAGCAGTCCCCGCAACAAGTCCAATCGCGGCAAACACCGCCATCACGTACATTACCGCAGAAAAGTACTTCGAATAGTAAGCCGTCCGCATCTGAACCTGCTTGAAATACGACGCCCTTGCCAACGAATTGGAAAAACTCCGCTCACTGCGAACTACCGCCTCGCGATACGAACCGCCAAGTCCTCTGCCGAGTGCTATTCCCTGCCCGTATACGGTAGTCAGCACAAATGCACCCATATACATCGCCAGAGCAGGAATAAACCAAAGCGAAAACGTAAATTTCTCGGAAACCAGCACCGGCACCCACAGTAATATCCAAACAATGAGCGACGGGAAAATATTCGCCTTCCCCGACAAACACGCCGCCGTCACTATGCAAAACAGGAATACAACCAGCAAAAAGCCGAATGTCACAGCGTCATTAAATGCGGGATTGTCCGGCGTCAGCAGTTCCGGCTCGTGGTCAACCAGCACCTTTCCCGGCACAAACCGCCCGTCCAGCAAAAGCCAGAACGCATCCGAAAGATACGGTATCTTCTCGGCTATTTTCTCGCGGGAAAACAGTGCCACAATCCCCACAATTGCCGCAACAGCTGGTATTGCGAAACGCTTTTTCACAAACACGAACAACAACGAAAAGCCCGCCGAAAACAGAAGGCCCATCCCCCCCGTCAAAACAGGGGAGATTTGCAGCCTGTACTCGGCAAGCAGAAACATCATTGCACACAAGCACAGTCCGCAGCACAGAGCAACCCGCTCCAGTATCAGCAAAACAGGCTTGGGCTTGTTGGTGTAGTACTGGTCGTATACCAGCACTACGTCGGAAAACTTTTTTGCATTAATTACCATATTTTACATTTATTTTGATTTTTTCTTCTTACTTTACCTGAAATTATACTCGAATTATTGGTTGAATGTAGAATGAGAACCCCCACCAATCAAGTGAAGATATGTATTCCGTGCTTTTTGAGAGAGTCGTTTACATATGCGTACCGCATATTCTCCCACTGCTCATAGTCCTTGAATTGGTCAAGTTTTACTCCGCCGACCACCTGCTGAACGATTACCGTGTGCAGCAGCGAGGAATTCGTCCAAACGCTGTTCAAGTTGTTGTGGACAGCACGAAGACCTGCGATATCCTCCATCTGTGCATTCTGCGGACATACCGCACGAACCAGCGGCTGTTCGTCAGACGCAGGA
>JBJESA010000029.1:0-4687 GCA_051882535.1 Oscillospiraceae bacterium | reverse complement strand
CTGTGCATTGCCCTCGAAATTCAGAAAATCCGCCTTCATTTGCTGGGTGAGAAGTTCGCGGACAGGTATCCCGCGGTATTCCAGACGTTTTAAGTTATCCTCGAACCATTGACGAATAGCAAATTCTCCGAAATGACCGAAGGGCGGGTTGCCGATGTCGTGTACAAGTCCCGCACACTCGAGTATATTGCAGCAGTCCTCGCGGACTTGCTCGTTTACATCGGGGCGTCCGTCAGCGATTAATTTGCGGAAGATTGTGTCGCCAAGCGATACTGAAAACGAGCTTACTTCCAGCGAGTGGGTAAGTCTTGTGCGTACAAAGTCGCCGCGTGTAAGAGGGTAAACCTGTGCCTTGTCCTGCAGTCTGCGGAAAGAAGCACTGCCGATTATGCGGTGGTAGTCCTTTCTGAACTCGGTGCGAACGTCATTGGAGTTAGTAGATATCATGCTGCGTTCGCGTTTCCGACAGAGAAGTTGTTCCCAATTCATAAAAATCTCCTTGATATTCTGAATATTAGAAAAAACCGCGTCAATAATACTTTCAACAACAACGAAAAAGAAAGGAAGGATTTATATGAATTCCGTTGTTAAACGCGGGGAAATCTACTACGCGGATTTAAGCCCTGTTGTAGGCTCAGAGCAGGGGGGGATACGTCCCGTGCTGATTGTACAAAACGACGTCGGGAACAAGCACTCCCCCACAGTAATCGCAGCCGCAATCACCAGCAAAAAGGAGAAGTCCAAACTCCCGACGCATATTTCTGTGACAGCACAGTCCTGTGGCTTGGCAAAGGACTCTGTCGTGCTGTTAGAGCAGGTTCGTACATTGGATAAGCGGCGTTTGAAAGAACGTATGGGAGAGCTGGACAGCAGTTCGATGTCCCAAGTAAACGACGCTCTTCAGGTAAGTTTAGGATTATGACTTTATTTTCGCAAGTAGAAGAACAAAGCCCATTGTGCAGCTGCAAGCAGCCCGACAAGCAGCACGATGAGAATTTGAGCCACACCCCATTCAGGCATAAAGACGCAAATCATCACGAGTGCCAATGTGAGAATAATGCCGGTTCGCAGAAAAGCCTTATTACTGCTTTTCATTCTGGATTCTCCAAGCGGTGATGGTGTTTTTCATCAGCATAGCGATGGTCATGGGGCCTACTCCGCCCGGTACAGGGGTGATATAAGAAGCCTTTTCGCTTACCTCGTCAAACTTTACGTCGCCGCAGAGCTTGCCGTTATCGAGGCGGTTGATTCCCACATCGATTACAACTGCCCCCTCCTTAACCATATCTGCGGTTACGAAGTTAGGTCTGCCCACTGCTGCAACCAAGATGTCAGCTCTGCGGCAGACCTCGGCGAGGTCTTTTGTCTTGCTGTGGCATACGGTAACGGTGCCGTTCTCGTGAAGAAGCAGCATAGCCATCGGCTTTCCTACGATATTGGAGCGTCCGACAACAACGCACTCCTTGCCTGCAACGGAAGTTCCCGTGCTGTGGATAAGCTCCATGCAGCCTGCGGGAGTGCAGGGGAGAAACGCATAGTTGCCAATCATAATCTTGCCGACATTCTGCTCGTGGAAAGCGTCAACGTCCTTAAGCGGTGAGATGCGTTCGATAACCTTTTTCTCGTCAAGGTGCTTGGGGAGGGGGAGTTGAACCAGAATTCCGTTGACATTCTTGTCAGCGTTCAGAGTGTCTACGAGTTCGAGAAGCTGCTCCTCGGTTGTTTCAGCGGGAAGTGCGTATTCGTAACTCTTGATTCCGCAGAACTCGCAGGCTTTCTTCTTGTTGTTTACATACACGCGGGAAGCTGGGTCGTCGCCAACGATAACAACGGCAAGCCCGACATTCAGTCCGTCACGCTCAACCTCAGCCTTAACCTCTTCCTTAACCTTTGCGGAAATTGCTTTTCCATCAATAATCTGTGCCATTTTACTTTTCCTCCGTATTTTCTTCAGTATTTGTTTCTTCGGTATTTTCCGAGATTTCTTCGCCATTGTATGGGTTATCTTCGTTATCTGCTGCGTCCGCATTTTCCGAAGTATCATCATTGTTATTACTGTCCTCGTTGTTTTCGGCGGGGATTATTTCTTCTGAATCAGTCACCTTTTTAGACTTTTTCTTTGCAATTCGTTCTTCCTCGGCAAGTCTGTCATGTTCCATAAGTTCCTTGGAGCTGTCCGAATTGACATACAGCACCCAGCCGCGTTTTTTCGCCATAATCTTGAATACGACAAACAGCGTAATCGCTATAATGAACGAAACGCCCGCCACCAACTGAGAAACGCGGAATTTTCCCGCCATCAAGCTGTCGGTACGCAGTCCTTCGACAAAGAATCGCTCCAAGCCGTACCAAGCTACATAAAGCAGAGCGACTTCGCCGTCATAAGTGCGAAGCTTTTTCGAGTAGAAGTGCAGAAGAACAAATCCCAGCAAGCACCACAAACTCTCGTATAGGAAGCAGGGGTGAACATATACGCCCTCGCCCATCTCAGCCGCAATGCGGGTACCAGTCATTGCGAACAGATAGTTCTTATCGCAAGCCGCACCATAGGCTTCTTGGTTGATGAAGTTACCCCAGCGGCCTATACCCTGTCCGATAAGGAATCCCAATGACGCCAAATCCGCCATTGCACGGAAATGCACCTTGCGAATCTTGCAGAACAGCAATCCCACCAGCACAGCACCGATAATTCCGCCGTAAATTGCAATACCGCCATCATGGATTTTGGTGAAAGTGGTGATGAAAGTGTATTTCATTCCCGAGTCAGGGTTAAGCGTTGTGAATACGCAGTAGTAGATTCTCGCACAGAGAAATCCACCGATTGTCGCTGCAAAAACTACGTCAAACGCTCTGTCCTTGACAATGCCGAAGTCTTTATCTACGCGGTGCATTGCGTAGAAGTACGCCAATGCAAGACCAAGTGCAATCAGAACTCCATACCAGTAGATAGAAAGTCCGAATACCTCGAATCCGCGTGTGTAGGTTATTCTCATACCGTTAAACAGATTGGGGAATTCAACCGAAATCTTGTTCGTTACATTTGAAAAACCGGAAGAAGCTGCCATTAATGTCGATACCATTTTAATTATCCTCGCTTGAAATAATAGAGATGCACACATTGTCCTCGTCGAGGGCATATAAGCACTCAAGGGTTTTTTCGTAATTCGCGTTGGCGGTTGCATCAATTACCGCAAACGGCGGAATGTCCTCAAGTGCCGCCTCGGAGAGCGTATCCGCTACTGAGCTTACGTTGTTGAAGTCGCGAACCATCGAACCGTAAGACGAACGCTTGATACACTCGAAGTCCTCGCGTGAGAAAGGAACCGCCTTGAACGCACGGATTTCTTTCTGCATCTCGGATAGTACGAAATCGGGGTCGTCGCTTTCGCCGCGTACAAACGGGAAGAAGTGCCCCAGTCCGCTGGAAACGCCGTCCGCGAACTCCTCGTTGATGCTGCCGTTTTCACGCATTCTCTCGAAGAACTCCGAAGATGTGCCGAACAGCAGCTCAAACAGAATATCGTAGTGTACATAATCTTCGATTTTCGCAAGACCGCTCTTGGCTTGGCACTTGAATGCTGCCTCGAAAATAGGCTTCGAAACAGGCATTTTCAGTTCCATATGCTTTTTCGCGACTATAGTCGGCTCGTCAAACTTCATACGCTCGACTTTCAGTGCCTCACGTTTTGGAATAAGCCGTTCGCAGGTTTCGATTACGGTATCGGGATTGAAATTGCCCGACACGCAAATAAACATATTCGAGGGGTTGTAGAAAGCGTTGTAGCAGTCGTAAAGCGTCTTGTCGGTAATCTGTGCGATACTCTCCACTGTACCCGCAATATCGTTACGCATGGGATTTACACTGTACATACCCTCCAGCAGATTGGTGAAAACCCGCCAGCTTGGGTTGTCGCGGTACATCGTAATCTCCTGAGCGATGATACCGCGTTCTTTTTCGACATTCTCGGGGGTGAAGTAGGGGTCGTTCACGAAATTTAAAAGGATTTCCAGATTTTTCTGAAAATCATTCGCACAGTTGAAGTAGTACTGCGTGTAGTCGAAACTGGTTCCCGCATTGCAGTACGCACCCGTCTGTGCAAAGAGGGAGAATGCGTCCTTTTCCTCGCTCTCAAACAGCTTATGCTCAAGATAATGTGCTGTGCCGTCGGGTACATGGATAAACTCCCCGCCGTTGATGGAGAAGCCGTTATCCTGCGAGCCGAATCTCGTTGTAAAGTGTGCCGCGGCTGTTGAATACCCCTCCATCGGGAGCATATATACGAGAACTCCGCTTTCGGTAACGTATTTTAAGCAGGTTTCTTTTACGATGTCGTTGTAGATTTTTTCTGTCACTGTGCAGCCTCCTCGCCGGATAATGTATAAACTGTGTCAAGCCGGAACATCTTGGCTGCCGCTTGAATTCTCGGGGAGTCTACCGCAGCGATTTTTCCGCGGTATTCCTCAGGAGTCATAATATGCTCTTCCGTCAGCTGACCGAGGTACCAGGAAATCATCGCACCCATACTGTCGTAAATGGTGGAGATTCGATTGAAGAATTCCAACTTTGCGGCTTGAAGTTCTTCCTCGGTGACGCCGTTTTCGCAAATATCGCGGAATTCAGCGAGAATAGCTTCTTCGCACCGCTTGATATTGTCAGGCTCTACACCGGCGTAGGCGGTGATAGTAC
>JBJESA010000028.1:0-18999 GCA_051882535.1 Oscillospiraceae bacterium | reverse complement strand
TAGGGGTGGGTGTAGGTGAACACGCCGTCAATACCCTCGGCATTGGGGTGCTTACTGCGGAAAGTTTCCACAATCATCTTTGCCTGTGCGTTTACACAGCCAACGGTGGGGATTACCCACAATTCGTTGCGGATACCGATTTCGCCGCTCTTACGCTCGTAAACCATCACCTTGGGTGCGGTCTTCTTTTCGAGGGGAGCTACGTCCTTCTTGTTGTAGGAATACTCCAGAGTACCCTCCAGATTGGTGGACATATTGTGGCTGTGGATATGGTGTCCCGGCTCGATATCAGCGGTTGCTCTGCCGATTACCTCGCCGTACTTTATCACCTTTTCGCCCTTCTTAATGGGCTTCAAAGCGAACTTGTGTCCCTTCTCGATGTCCTCGGCAAGTACGATGCCCTCGTGTTCCTCACCCTTTTTGAGGGGAGCGAGTGCTACTGCCACAGAGTCGAGCGGGGAGATAATAATTGTTTTCTTCATTTCATTCACCGTTTAAAAAATAGTGGATTCGTGTTTTTGTGTGGAAAATCGACAGCCCGAAAAATCAGTCTGCCGATAGAAGCGTGCCGACAAGCCGCCGTTCAATTCGTGCAATCCGATAGCCTGCCGTCACGCATTTTAATTCGATATTAGCCGAGGAATGCCTTGAGGGCAGCTCTCTCGCCGTTCTTCACGATGCTCTCAACGTAGCCTGCAACGAGTGCGAGGTTGTCGTCAACATCAAGGCTCTGCTCCCAAAGCTCGGTGTAATTCAGCACCTTCTTAGCGATAGCGGTGTAATCATCGCCCAAAGCCCATACTTCCTTCCAGAAGTCGAGGTACTTAGCGTCATCAGCCAGCTTGATATCCTCGTCGCCACGCTTGCCGCGGTAGAACACGATAAGAGAAGCAAGAGAGAACAGAATGTGCTTAGGCGACTTGCCGAATTTTGCACGGAAGTCGTTGTAAGTGGGGAGCAGTCTGGTCTTGAACTTTGTGGTGGAGTTCAGAGCGATAGACATAAGCTCGTGACGAATGAAGGGGTTCTTGAAACGCTCAACAACGCTGTTTGCGAAAGCGTCCATCTCGTCCTTGGGCAGGTCGATGGTGGGCTTGATTTCGTCATTGATGAGTTCAGCTGCGAATCTTCCAACGTCCTCGTCCTCTACAGACTCACGAACGGTGTCGATTCCCGAGAGGTAAGATACGGGAACGATAGCGGTGTGAGTACCGTTGAGAATCTTAACCTTTCTCTGCTTGTAAGGAGTGATGTCATCAGCGAAGATAACATTCAGACCAGCCTTGTCAGCGGGGAGCTTAGCCTGTACAAACGGCTCTTTCTGGAGAACCCAGAGGTGGAAAATCTCGCCCTTTACGATATTGTTATCCTGGAATCCCATCTCCTCGCAAATCTGTGCTGCGTTGTCGCGGGGATAGCCGGGAACGATTCTGTCAACGAGAGTAGAGGTGTAGTGGCAAGCGTTGTTCATCCAGTCAACGAACTTAGCGTCCATACCCTTAATCTTAGCAAGCTCGTTCATAATACGCTTAAGCTCTTCGCCGTTGTGGTCGATAAGCTCGCAGGGAACGATTGCAAGTCCCTTGTTGGGGTCGCCGTTGAAGTGGTTGTATCTTGCCTCGAGGAAAGCAAGCAGCTTGCCGGGGAAGCTGGTGGGGCACTTGGAAAAATCGGTATCATTCTTGTCGAGGGTAATACCTGCCTCGGTGGTATTAGAGATTACGACTTCCAAATCCTCGCTCTTAGCGTAGCCGAGGTACTTGTCATACTGCTCAAAGGGGTTGATGAAATCACGCAGTACATTGATGATTGCACGGTCCTGTACCTTCTCGCCGTTGTTGATACCGTCAAGACATACGGTGTAAAGACCGTCCTGCTTTGCGAGGTCTGCAACACGTCCCATAGGCATAGGCTGTACAACAACGACATCGGAGTTTAATACGCCTGCGTCGTTCATATTCTGGAGAATCCAGTCAACGAATGCACGGAGGAAGTTGCCCTCACCGAACTGCATAATCTTAATCGGTCTTTCGGTCTTCTTTTCGTAGTTGGTTCTGTTCAAGTCCTTCATTCTTAGTTACCTCTAAAATATTATCAGGTAGTCCGACGATTTTATACATCGGACAAATTTCTATGCAATACCCAAAAGGCATTTTCTGCCAATTTTGTACTGCTCCTATACAAACCAAATACCACACAAGGGATTTGTGCGGTCAGTCTGTCGAAAAACTTATTGTGTGGTGTGCAACCTCCACAATGGGGGTTTGGGGGCGAAGCCCCCAATGCAGTCGCAGGCACGCACGTGCCCGACTTCTCCCCCTCCCCCTTCGGGGGAGGGGGCAGGGGGGTGGGGGTATATCTCGCAGAAAATAACTTTTTCGACAAGCTGACCACACAAGGGATTTGTGCGGTGTTGGCTCATATTTTTACGTTATCCTTGGTCTTGTGCTGGGCAATTCTGATAAGACAGAATATGCCGATTACCAGCGACATCAGTCCAATGCCGACATTTGAAACGAGCATTGCGATACCGAGGCTTTCTGCTCCCATTTGCGGGAAAAAGTTTATCATCACGAGCATCGAGGGGATTCTGAACACGAACAGACGCGACAGATTGCACACCATTGACAGCTTCGTGTAGCCCAATCCGTAAATCAGACCGTTTACCGCCGAGTTTACACCCAGTGCAATAATGCCGATACTCTCATATCCGAAGATTTTCTCGATAAGCTCCGCCTTTTCAACATTATTATCTGCGAAAAACATTGAAAGCGGCGTTTTGAAGATGGTAAGCAGCACAAATCCGATTGACGTAATGGTAAGGTTCACCGCCAGCGTGCAGAAGAACACCTTAATCATACGCGAGTAGTACTTGTTGGAGAGATTGTAGCTTACAACCGAGCTTTCCGCGTCCTCGCTGTATGTGGTAAGGTGCGTTACCGCACCGCTTATCTGGTTGGAAACTCCGAGTGCACCGGGGGCGTCGCCGCCGTAGTAGTCCTTAGCCAGTCCGTTGACTATTACCTTGCCCATCGAAAAGACGAACTTTCCGAGCGACACGGGAATCGACAGCGAACACAATGGCTTGAAAAACTCCTTGGTGAACATCGTGTTCCGAGCGTTGAACTTAAACAGGTAGTTTTTGCGGAGCAGATTTACAAGTGCGTAGATTGTCACCGACAAGTCCGCACACAGCGTTCCGACTGCTACCCATGTAGTGCCGAGGTGCATAATATTCACGAAAGTAATCGTGAATGCCAGTTTCAGCACCATTGACATTATGTTGATTGCGGTGATGTTCATCATCGCACCACGGGACTTCTCCAGTCCCATAAACACGGAGTTGAACATTCCCACTCCGAGCGAGATTATCTGCACACGGAAATAACCGATTCCCATTGCAATCATCTCGTCGTCAAGTCTGCCCAGCCGCAGTATTCCCACTGCAAAAATCTGGAGCAAGGCTATAAGCACTATCGCCACAGTGAAGAACAGCATAATCGTGGTATTCGCCGACTTCTTCGCCTTGTCGTACTCGCCTCTGCCAATCAGTCGGGAAACGATAATCGAACTTCCCGTTGCAAATCCTCCGCCCAAAGCCGAAATCAACGCCTTTATCTGCGAAATCATCACAACGCTGGAAAGAGCGTTATTGTCCGTGGTAGACACGACAACCGTGTCGATAATGCTGCTGATATAAGAAAACGCACCAAGAGCCATAAGCGGGAGCGAGATATGCAGAACGACAGCCAAAGGGTTGCCGTTCAGTATAAACTCTCTCCGCTTACGGTCCTTTTCGCTGACCGTGGAATTATCTGATGCCATCAGAGCTCTTTCTTCAACTGAATACGCTTCTCGGTCGACTTGTCGAAGAGGTATACGCTCTCAAAAGGAATAGCAAACTCAATCTTGGAGTCAACCGCAGGAGAATCATGCGGATCAACCTTAAGAATAGCCTTAATTCCGTGAATATCGACATAAACGTTAGTGTTATCACCGAGCAGCTCTGTAAGCTCAACAGTACCGGTGAGTCTGAATGCCTTGCGAGCTTCCTCGTCCTTGCCGAGCAGCTTGATAGACTCGGGACGGAAGCCAAACGCAACTTCCTCACGCTCATACTTGTCGATAACTTCCTTGTCTGCAATTGCAAGCAAGTCGATAACGTGGTCGGAGATGTTAATCTTGCCTTCCTTAACGAATGCATCGATGAAGTTCATCGGAGGCTCTCCGATAAATCCTGCAACGAACATATTTGCAGGGTTGAAGTACAGATCGTAAGGCGTACCAACCTGCTGAATGTAACCGTCCTTCATAACAACGATTCTGTCAGCCATGGTCATAGCCTCGGTCTGGTCGTGTGTTACGTAGATGGTAGTAGCACCTGTGTTGCGGTGAATCTGAGTAATCTCAGAACGCATCGTTACACGCTGCTTAGCGTCGAGGTTGGAAAGCGGCTCGTCCATGAGGAAGATGTCAACCTTACGGATAATAGCACGTCCAACGGCTACACGCTGTCTTTGACCACCGGACAGCGCACGGGGCTTTCTGTCGAGGTAATCGGTAAGACCGAGAATCTTAGCGGTAGCGTTTACTCTTTCCTCGATAACATCGTCGTCAACACCCTGAAGGGTAAGACCGAATGCAAGGTTATCGTATACCGTCATGTGCGGGTAGAGGGCGTAGCTCTGGAAAACCATCGCAACACCGCGCTCACGAGGGCCCTTTTCATTTGCTCTCTTGTCGCCAATGAAAAAGTCTCCCTTGCTGATGTTCTCAAGTCCTGCGATCATACGCAGAGTGGTGGACTTACCACAGCCGGACGAACCTACGAATACGATAAACTCGCCCTTTTCAATCTCAAGATTGAAATCGTGAACTGCGTGGAAGCCATTCGGGTAGATCTTGTTAATGCCTCTTAATGTTAAATAAGCCATAACGGTACTCTCACTTTTCCTTGAAAATTATTTGCAAACGGGACTATCCCGATTACTTCAGATCGTAGTTGCCAATAGTGTCCATATCATCGTAGGTCTGGTTCTCACCGCACATACCCCAGATAAAGGTGTAGTTGCTGGTCGCGGTTCCGCTGTGGATAGACCACGAGGGAGAAATTACAGCCTGCTCGTTGTGCAGAATGATATGGCGGGTTTCCTGGGGCTGTCCCATCATGTGGAATACGATGTTGTCGCCGGGAACCTCGAAGTAGAAGTAAACTTCCATTCTTCTCTCGTGTGTGTGAGAAGGCATGGTGTTCCAGCTGTTGCCGGGAGCAAGCTCTGTCATACCCATAGCGAGCTGGCAGCTCTCGCAAACTGCGGGGTTTACATACTGGTTTACTACACGCTTGTTCATGTTCTCGTCAGAGCCGAGGGGACGGTGAACAGCCTTGTCCTTGGTGATGTAAACGGTAGGATAGGTCTTGTGTGCGGGGCAGGAATTGATGTAGAACTTTGCGGGATTGTTCTTGTCGTCAGACTTGAAGATAATCTCCTTGGTTCCCATACCAATATAGATGCCGTCCTTGAAATTGAGCGGGTACTCTGTGCCGTCAAGAACGAGCGTGCCCTTGCCGCCAACGTTGATGATACCCATCTCACGTCTTTCGAGGAAGTACTCGGTGCCGAGCTCCTTGGTGCTTCCGAGAGAAAGCTCCTTGTCAACAGGCATTGCACCGCCTGCAATCATTCTGTCCTGGTGTGAATAAGTAAGTGCAATATCGTCCTTCACGAAGATTTTATCGATAAGATAGTGCTTGCGAAGAGTTTCGGTATCGTACTTCTTGGAATCATCGGGGTGATTTGCGTATCTGATATCAAGAGTCATTGGAATAACCTCCTGTTTTAAATGAATTGTTTGAGATGGGCTACTGCAGCGGGAATATCCTCTCCCGTCGTTCCCTCAAATACAAGATTTGCGTCGGGGCAGACCTTGCGTATTTCGGGAATAATTCTCGAGTAGTCGAAAATGCCCTTGCCCACTCCTACCTGCTTCAGAGAGCCGTCCTCTGCGATTACGCAGTCCTTTATGTGGAAGACTACGATTCTGTCGCCGAAGGTTTGCAGCCCCTTTGCAAGTATATCGTACATCTCATTGACGTTTGAAGCGTCAAGGTAGTTGTACAGGTCGAAAATAATCTTGATGTTATCTCTTGCAATGCTCTTAACCGCACGGTCGAGAGTTTCCACATTCCAGCACACGTGCCCGAACGCACCCTCCATACCGATATACGAGCCGCAGTCCTTTGCGTAGTCCGCAAGCTCGCTGAAAGTGGAGATTACCCGCTGCACCGCTTCTTCTGTGCGGTTCTGAGGGTGGTACGTCCACTTGTCGCCGTTAAACGAGCCGGTTTCCGAACCCACGGTATCGCAGCCGAGTTCGTGGGAGAACTTCAGGTACTCCTTGAACACCGCAATGCCGTTTGTTATCTTCTCCTCGTTCGGGTGAACGGGGTTGAAATACGCTCCGATAAGCGGAACTGTCTTCCCCGCAGCCTTGAACGTGGCGGAAAATGCCTCGGCACGCTCTTTGGTCATCGCACCGGGGGCATAAGGGATTCCGTCAAGACATTTATATGCCACCAGCTGAACGCCGCTGATTCCCAGCTCGTCCAATCTGGTGACAATATTCTCCTCGCCCTTGACGCCAAGGTCATGAGCTCGAATGAAAAGATTCATCATAGTGAATTATCTCTGTACACGTCCGGAAGCGTCGCCGCCTGCGAGAGTTTCAACTTCCTTACGGGAAACGAGGTTGAAGTCGCCGGGGATTGTGTGCTTCAGAGCGGAAGCTGCTACGCCGTACTCAAGAGCAGACTTGAAATCCTTGCCGTCAACCAGACCGCAGATTACGCCGCCTGCGAAAGAGTCACCGCCGCCTACGCGGTCAACAATCGGGTGAATGGAGTACTCCTTGGAGTGGTAGAACTCCTTGGTATCTCTGCTGTAGATGCAAGCAGACCAGCCGTTATCGGAAGCGGAGTGGCTTACACGGAGGGAAGAAATGCAGTACTCGAAGTTGTAGTCTGCAACCATCTGCTCGAAGATGGACTTGTAGCCTGCAAGCTCAAGGTCGCCCTGTGTAACGTCGGTATTACCGGGCTTGTAGCCGAGAACGAGCTCTGCGTCCTCCTCGTTGCCGATGCAAACGTCAACGTACTTCATCAGGTTCTTCATAACCTTCTGAGCCTTCTCGCTGCTCCAGAGCTTCTTGCGGAAGTTGAGGTCAACGGAAACCTTTACGCCGTGCTTCTTAGCAGCCTTGAGAGCCTCCTCGGTGAGGACAGCGGCAGCGTCGGAAACAGCGGGAGTGATTCCGGTGAAGTGGAACCAGTCAGCACCCTCGAAGATAGCGTCGAAGTCGAAATCAGCAGCGGTAGCGGTAGAGATAGAGGAATGTGCTCTATCGTATACAACCTTGGAAGGTCTCATAGAAGAACCGCTCTCGAGGAAGTAAATACCGAGTCTTTCGCCGCACTTAGCGATGTGCTTGGTTTCTACGCCGTACTTGCGGAGAGCTGCAACTGCACACTCACCGATTTCGTTGTTGGGAACTGCGGTTACGAATTCAGCGTCATGACCGTAGTTTGCGAGGGAAACTGCAACGTTAGCCTCACCGCCGCCGTAGCAAACGTCAAACTCGTCAGCCTGAATGAACTTCTCATTGTTGGGGGTAGAAAGGCGGAGCATAATCTCGCCCATAGTAACAACCTTAGCCATTGTAATAAATCTCCTTAAAATAAATTTCGTTACCCTGTGGGGGTTAGTATTTTACTCCGCGTGCACCGCGTGTGCGGGCACGGGAGTGTTAGTCAATCGGTAAAAATTACTTCTTTTCTACGAGATGTACCTTAAATCCGCCAATCTCGTCTGCGAGGTAAGCGAGAGTGATTCTGCCGTCCTTCTCTACGAAGGTGGACTTGTCGAACTTAACACCCTGCTGCTCAAGCTGGAATACAGCTCTGCGAACGTTGGGGGTGGAAACTGCGATGTGGCCGTGAGTACCAATCTGCTCTGCCTTCTTGCACTCTACGAAGCTTCCGGAGAAGATTGCACTGTTGCCAACCTTCTGCTCCCAACCAAAGAGCTTGGAGAAAGCACCGGTGATGGAAGAAGCCTCAGCCTCGTCCTTAGCGTTGATACCAACGTGAACGAGCTGGAAGTCGAGCATCTTGTTTACTGCTTCCTTGCACAGAGCGGTAATCTCAGCCCACTTCTGTCCCTTAACGAGAGCATCGGGAACGATCCACGAACCGCCGCAGCATACAATCTTATTGAAGCCGAGGTAGGTGTTGAGGTTCTTCTCGTTTACGCCGCCTGTAGGCATGAACTTCATCATGGAGTAGGGAGCAGCGATGGACTTGATGTAGGGCAGACCGCCAGCCTGCTCTGCGGGGAAGAACTTAACGAAGTTCAGACCGAGTTCAAGAGCCTGCTCAACCTGAGAGCCGTTAGCAACACCGGGAGCGAAGGGAACACCTCTGTCAAGGCAGTGCTTTACAACAGCGGGGTTCAGACCGGGAGCAACACAGAACTTAGCACCTGCGTCAATTGCTCTGTCGCACTGGTCGATGGTGAGAACTGTGCCCGCACCAACGAGCATATCGGGGTAAGCCTTTACCATGTCGCCGATAACCTTATCCGCACCCTCTGCACGGAAGGTAACCTCTGCACAGCGGATACCGCCCTCGTAAAGAGCCTTTGCGAGGTTTACTGCGTCAGCGGTGTTCTCGAGCTTGATTACGGGAACGATACCTGTACACTCGAGCTGTTCAAGAAACTTTGTATTATCCATTGTCAAAATCCTCCAAATTTATTTTAGGAATAGTAGATTGTACCAATTTAATTCTATTAGCACAAATAGGCTCCCTATGTGGTCAGCGGAATCACCGCCGACCACACCTGAAAGCCGAAATCACAATTATCTGCCGAGCCAGCCGCCGAAAAATCACTTTCTTTCTTTTTTATTTTTGAAAGAAAACCTCTCAAATCGCCCGAAAGAAGAATCCGCAGCCTTTTCGCACTATCCTTGGCAGATAACAAACGCTCTTACGACTTAGATTATCTGCCGAGCCAGCCGCCGTCTACTGCAAGAGTAAATCCGTTTACATAATCCGAAGCCTCAGATGCAAGGAACACAGCAGCGCCCATAATATCATCGGGAGTTCCCCATCTGCCTGCGGGAATTCTCTCAAGGATTGCTTCGCTTCTGTCAGCGTCAGCACGAAGTGCCTTGGTGTTGTTGGTAGCCATATAGCCGGGAGCGATGCAGTTTACGTTGATGCCCTTGGAAGCCCACTCGTTAGCCATGGTCATTGTAATTCCCTTTACTGCCGACTTGGAAGCGGTGTAGGAAGGAACGCGGATACCGCCCTGATACGAGAGCATAGAAGCAACGGAGATAATCTTACCGCCGTGGCCCTGCTTTACGTACTGCTTAGCAACTGCCTGAGAGAGGAAGAAGAGAGTACGCAGATTTACGTTCATAACGAGATCCCAGCTGTCTACGCTGAAATCGATGGTGTCCTCACGCTTGATAACGCCTGCATTGTTTACGAGAATGTCGATCTGACCGAACTTCTCAAGGCAGGTGCTGATGATATTGTCAATGGGGTCGAGAGTGGAAAGGTCTGCCTGAATGAACTGGAAGTTCTCTGCACCCAGCATCTCCTGTGTTGCGTTGCTCGGCATATTGGAAACGCCGAGAACCTTTGCTCCTGCCTCAACGAAAGCCTTAGAGAAGCCCTGTCCAAGACCTGTGTCACTTCCTGTTACGATTGCTACTTTGCCCTTCAGACTGAATTTGTCCAGAATCATACTGATACCTCCGAAAATTTTGTGTTCGTTTTTAGTAGATACATCGCTTCGGCTGATTATTTCAAGATGTAAAAATCGCTTCGGGATAACGTTTACATTAAGAAACGCCAACCACTAAAAAACGGCTTTTTCCCACCGATTGAATTTTCGCCTTGCACAATATATTTTCCTATTTTTATCTTAAATCCTACAGCCCGATTTTTCGAGAGCAAATTCATACTTGTTTATGGACAAAACGGATATTTCGCTCATTTTGACTGTGTTGGATTTCAGAATCGCTATAATATGCCAAAATATGTCATATCTTGTCAGAAAATGCCAATCATTCTCAGCACTGTGACATACGCAAAGATGGTGACGGTGCTTACCAGACTTGTCCAGACAACCAGCTGTCCCGCCAGTTCGTCGTCCGCCTTCATCTCCTTTGCCATAATCGCACTTGCGACCGCCACGGGCGTTGCGAAAACGCCGATATACGTAGCGAAATGTTCTCCCGAAAGTTCGGGATATACAAACTGCTTGAGAAGCAGCGCCCCGCCCAGTCCCAGAACAGGCACCACCACGGTACGCATTGTCGTGCCGAACACGACTTCCTTCCAAAGCCGCTTCACCGCCGAGAACTCAAATCGTCCGCCCAGCACAATCAGTGCAAACGGCGTGCAAATCGCTTTGATGCTGCCCAGCGTTTTATACAGGAACTCGATATCCGAAAGCCGGAACGAGAAATTCCACATCACAAACAGCTCGCGTATACCGAGAACTGCAATTCCCGCCACTGTACCCAGTATCAGCGGGTTTTTGATTATCCCCAGCAATATCTTCTTGACATTCACCTTGCCGCCCTTGTTGTCGCTGTTGTAAATCGACAGCACGGTAACTCCGAGAATGTTGAACAACGGCACGCAGAACGCACTCATAACGCCCGCAGCCGCCGCACCCTGTGCTCCGAAGAGCGACTCCGCAAGCGGAAGACCGATAATAGCGTAGTTCGAGCGGAACATCGCCTGACCGAGCGAGCCGCGTTTTGCGTTATCCTTGGTGAACAGGCAGCTCACGAGGATTCCGAGGAAGAAAATCGCCACCACCGCCAGCAGTCCATACAGTACAAATACCATATTGACTTCACGCAGGCTCTGGATATTGTAGACGTTGTAGAACAGCATCACGGGGAGCAGAACTCTGAAAGTCAGCTTGTTGCCGACGTCCAGAAACTCCTTGGTGAGCAGCCCTATCTTCTTCAGAAAATAACCGAATACTATGGTTAAGACAATGGGGAGTACGGCATTCGCCGCAAAAAGAAACGCGTCCAACATACCGTCAAATCTTCTCCAATTCTTCCATAGGATAGTAGTCCTTGAGGTACTCGGCGGTTGCGTTCACCATACGCTTAAACAGCTCCTTTGCCTTGTCGATGGTAAGGCCGGAGCAAAGGGGCTGGTTTGCGAAAGCCTCAAAAATCGCACGGAAATCGCGATTCTTGATGCCGTAGTAGGTGTTTTCGATGTTCTGGCAGTTTCTGCGAACGAGAATGCTCACATCTTTGGGCAGAGGATTAGCCACAATAGGCTTCACACCCGCAAGCGAGAATGTGCAGTTCGTTTCAACAACCGCACCGAGCGGCATATCCGACATCTGTCCCACGTTGGGGATATTCGCGTTGGAAATCATCGGGGGGATAATTCCGAGCAGAGCCTTCATCAGCTCGACAACTTCCTCATCGCTCTTTTTTACCTCGATACCTTCTTCGCCTGCCGCAATACGCTTGGACTGAGCGATTTTGTCCACTCTGTCCTTCTTGCGGTAGTCAACGGTGGTGAGGTGGTAGCCCCACTTCTCAACCTCCGCTTTATCCTTGATGTACCAGGTGTTGTTCATAAACTCGACAAGGTGACGGTCGCCCGCTGCGGCAAGCACGCCAAAGCGGTTGAACAAGTCCATCTTCACCTTGTTTCCATAGAGGAAAGGATTGTCGCCCTTGAAATCATCTGGTTTTGTTCCAATCTGCTCGCAATAGCCCTTGTCGCCGAACTTCTCAATGAACTCGGGGAGCAATTTCAGCATATCGTGTCCCTTGTAGTTCGCCTGTGTAATCCAAGTGAAGTGGTTTACTCCGCAGGCGTCTACAATCATCTCGTGGCGGGTGGGCTTTTCCACTCCCAACAGCTCGTGAGCCGCACAGCACAGAAATTCCTGTGCGTGGAACACTTCGTGGCAGCAGCCAAACGCCTTGATTTCGGGGAAAACATCGTACAGCGTCTTTGTACACGCTGTCATGGGGTTGGTGAGGTTGATTACCCATGCGTTAGGGCAGTGTGCCTTGATTTCACGGGCGAATCCCTCGTAAATCGGAACTGTACGCATAGCACGAAGCACGCCGCCTGGGCCTACGGTGTCGCCTACCGACTGGTAGATGCCGTATTCCTCGGGGAGATGCACATCGCTTTCCATCTCGTCAAAGGTTCCGGGAAGAATGGACGCTGCAACAAAGTCAGCCCCGTCCAAAGCCTCGCCAATGTCGGAATACACCTTGTACTCCCACTTGGAAACGGCATTCGGGGAAGCGTTGATTACGTCGCCAATCTTCTTATTCAATTCTGCGGCGGGCAGGTCGATATCGTAGAGAGCAATCTCTCCGCAAAGTCCCTCAGCCACAGCTAAATCTGTCATAAACACGCGTGCCCAAGCCTTTGAGCCGCCGCCCAGATAAGTTATCTTAATTTTGGTCATTACTTTGCTTCTTTCTTTTGCCAAACATATCGCAGACTATACTGCGGTATAATCACATTCTCTTAATCTCTGTATAAGCGAGAACAAAGGGAGCAACGCCCTTTGCGTCATTATCCACAACCGGCTCGCTGATGTAGTACTCGAAAGTACCATCTCTGTGCGGCTTGTGGTCGGGACCTAGTCCTGCCACCAGACAGATACCGCCGAGGTTGAGTTCTCCCTCGTCGCTGATGGTAAGGTACTTCTTACAGATACCGTCAAAGGTCTTTTTGCCGAATGCGGCGTACTTCTTGTCGATTACGCCCAGTCTTGCACCCTTCATCATCGCGTATGCCATCATGCTGCTGCCGCTGGTTTCGAGGTAGTTGCCCTCACGGTCGCCGCAGTCAACAACTTGATAGAACATACCTGTTTCTGGGTCTGCATACTGTGCAATACCGTCTATCGCTTCTGCAAAAATCTTGATAAGGTCAGCCTTTGCCGCCTCGTCATCTATAAAGTCGATATTATCGATAAGCGAAACGCAGAACCAGCCAATCGAGCGGAGCCAGAACCCCTTGGAACAGCCGGTTTGCTTATCTGCCCAGAACATCTTCTTCGAGGTGTCACACGCGTGGTAGTACAGCTTTTTTTCCTCATCGAACATCAGCTCGCGAACCTTCTTGAACTGATTTACGATATCCGAGTAGTCCTTGCCGCCGAAATTCTTCTGGTAAAGTGTGTAGAACACCTGTGCCATATACAATCCGTCCAGCCATATCTGGTCGGGGTAAATCTTCTTATGCCAGAAGTTGCCGGTGTTTGTGCGAGGCTGATTGTCAATCTGAGTTTTAATCAGGTCGATAGCCTTTTTGTACTTCTCCTTGCCGGTCATTTTGTACATATCAAAGAGAACGCGTCCCTCGTTGATGTCATCGAGGTTGTAGTTCTCCACTTTGTAGCCGGTAATGGTGCCGTCCTCGTGAACATACCAGTCAATGAAATTCTCCGCAAAGTCGGAATATTTCTTCTCGCCGGTGATTTCAGCCGCACACATCAGTGCGGTTATCATACAGCCGTCGATGTAGTTCCAGTGCGGCGGCTTTCCATCTCTGATACTCTCTATGTTCCACAGGGGCTTGTCGGGGGTAGAACCCTCCATCAGTCTATCAATATATTTGTCTATCTGAGCGTACATTCCGCTATCTCCTTAATTGTTATTTGAACAAATCAGTCCTTATTCAGTTCGCCGACATTATGTGCTGTCAGCGGCTCTCCCTCGCAGTCAACAATCTCAACGTTCTTTACGGTGAGCTTGTTTACGTTGTCGAAGTACATACCTGCTTTGCACAGCTTGGTGTTCTCGTTCTTCATTGTGGGGAAGTTCGGCTCTGCCTGCTCCGCATAGGTGAACTTGATGTTCTCGACAGTGATTTCGTCAATCGGCATCTCGGGCAGACCGTCGCAGTAGCAAGCACAAACCTCGCAGTTCTCGCAAACCATATCCTTGAAGGTGAACTTGCCGAGGTGCGGTGTTCTGTAGTCTACGGGAAGTTTCTCGCGTGTGGTGTTGTACTCGGAGAATCTGTCGGGGTCGCAGCAGTTGTACCACATATTCATGGTAATCGGGCTTAAAACGCCATCCATCTTGATATTCTCAAAAAGAACTCCGTCAATTACGCACAGTTCGCCTCTGCCGCGGCGTGTCTTTATACGCAGTCCTCTGTCGGTCTTGTTGAAGACGCAGCGGTTTACGGTGAGATTTCTCACACCGCCTGCAATCTCACTTCCGAGAGTCAATGCACCGTGACCGAACTGCATAATGCAGTTGCGGATAGTGTGGTGGTCAGCGGGCTTCTTGTACGCCTGTGCAAGCTCAATCTTGCCGGACTTTATCGCGATGCAGTCGTCACCCACGCTGAACTTGCAGCCGATGATGTTTACATTGTCGCAAGCCTCGGGGTCAAGACCATCAGTATTCGGAGAAACCTTCGGAGCGTTTACGGAAACGTCATAGAAGTTTACATTCTCGGAGTAGTAGGGGTGCAGCTGCCATGAAGCGGCATTCTGACCGGTAATTCCGTGCAGGGTTATATTCTTGCAGCGGTTGAAGAAGATAAGACGCGGTCTTGCGATAACGCGGTCTTTCACATTTACCCACCAACGGCTGTGCTCGGCGTCACCGTCAACAACGCCGGGACCTATAATCTGAATATCCTCTGCATACTCCGCACAAAGGAACGCCTGATGCATGGGAACGGAGTTGCCCTCCCAAGTACCGACCTGAATATCCTCGCCGGTAACGATGTCCTTTACCGAGCCGGGGATTACGGGGTACTTTGCGGGGTCGCTGCTGCCGAGCAGGGTTGCATTCTCCGCAAAATGAAGAGTGATGTGACTCTTCATAGCGATAGAACCCGAGCAGTATGTTCCCTCGGGGAAGTACAGACGACCGCCCGCGGGCAGGCAGTTCACTGCGGTCTGGATAGCCACGGTATCATCGTGATTTCCATCGCCGACAGCACCGAAATCTTTCACATTTATCGAACAAGCTTCGCCCTTGGTGGTGAACTTTACTGTATCGCCCGCAGCCGACACGGTGTACTCGGTATTCGGCTTGAGGTCGTATACGGAGAACACGTTGGTGTTGGACTTGAAAAGCTCCTTACCATCAAGCGAAACGGTATATTCGCTCTCAGTATAGTAGGGGAGATTATTTTCGAACTCGAAACATGCGGAAACCGCACTTACAAACAATACGTTAATCATTTTTTCTCCTATTTTTATTTCTTTCCGCCCGAAACTTTCTTTTCGGCGTCGCGGAATATTTTTACAAAACCATTCTTAATTGTGATGAACAGCATATCGAAAACGACATACAACACGCCAAAGAGCAGCGGCTCTACACCCAGAATATTATCGGAAGTACCGGGGTCGCCGTACAGAATGGTGTTAATCGCGGTATACGCCTGAATAATGCAGAACAAAAGAAGTCCCGCATACACGACATTCAGAATTATGCTCCACCATTTGCGGACTGTGACCATCATCCACTTGTCGAAAGAACGCGGCTCCGGCTCGAACGCACGCAGGACGTGGTTTACAAGCAAGTCCGTCACAAGTCCCATTCCGAGCGATACAGCCACCAGCATATCCAGACCTTTGAGATAAATTCCCAGTCCCCAGATAAAGAAGTAGCACATCGCACCGCTGAACCAAAACTTCACAAACAGAATTTTAAGCCACGAGGGTATTCTTAGTTTGCCTCCTGACTTATACTTACGTATTTCCGCATCGGACACTTCCGGAGCGTCCTTTGCGTTAACAAGCTTCTCGACAGCCTCGGTTTTGAGGTCGTAGTAGTTTGCCGCTGTCGGCTTTTCCTGCTTCGGAGCCTGCTTTTTTCCTTTTTTTGACATACACATTACCTCGGGAAAATAAAAATTCCCTTGTCATATTTCCAACCTCGGGGGATTCCCCCATTTAATGGACAATTCGTCCCATATTTCGGTACATTTACAGACGAAGCGGTCTTTTTTTACTACTCGTCCGATAATGCGGCAAAATTGCTTAATTACCAATAAATTGCCCATTTTGCAATGAAAGCAACAAGAGCCTTTCGGCTGATGCTGCTTCTCATCAACTATTATGTTCTCTCGAAATCCCGTTCGGGACTTCGGGAGAACAATGTTCACAAATTATTCTGCATCTTCGGTGAGGTCGATTGCAGCCATATCTTCGTTACCCTCAACATCGATAGAGGTGTTGATTTTCCTGAGCAGCTTGCTATAGACAGGAATCAAAGCAACCAATGCTGCACAAACAGCCAGAATGATAATATGAACTACCATTACACCCTGAGCCTGCAAAATATAAGACTCAGCACCATTTACATCAAAGGGATTGTCAGGTCTGGTGATAACGCCATTGATTCTTGCGATGTAGACAACATCACAGAAAATCTGTGCTATCGCCATCAGATAGTAGATACCAATCATAATGAAATTCGGCTTCTGACGCTTGGGGAAGCAGCGAAGAAATACAACCATCATCAGTATTGACAGAAGCATTGTTACAAACTCGCACTGACCCATGTTGGAAGTGTTAATCTTACAAGTAGTGTTGGAGATAGAAGCAAGATTAAGCGAGTAGTAAAGGAATGCCACTACTGTTGCAACCATCGGAATGTTGCTGGGGCTACGCTTAAGAGAAACGAAAAACTTTCTCACAAATTCCTTAAATCCCCGCCCTTGTTTTCTAGCGGTAGTTTTATTTGCCATCTTTCATCTCTCCTTACTTATATGGTGATAGCATCGGTGGTTTCCTTGTCGAAGAAGTGCTTCTTGTTGAAGGAAACGCTTACCGTGTCGCCAGCCTTGTAGTTGCACCAGTCACGGAACTTACAAGTAATCTTGTGCTTTCCAACGGAACCGTTTACAAGTGTGGTCATACCGAGGTTTTCGTTCGAGTAAACGTCAACGATGATATTTCCGCCCTGTACCACGTTCTCGGGACGAACACCAAGAACCACTGTTCTGCCCTCGTAGCGAGATAACATAATCTTTTCCTCAGAGTTGAGGTCAACAGCGAAGTCGCTGCAGATAGCCTGACCGTTCTTAATCTCAACATCGAAGAGGTTCATAGGAGGCAATCCGATAAAGCTTGCAACAAACAGGTTTGCAGGAGTATCGTAAAGCTCCAGAGGAGTACCAATCTGCTGAACATGACCCATCGACATACATACGATTCTGTCTGCCAGAGTCAACGCCTCTGTCTGGTCGTGAGTTACGTAAAGCATTGTAGCCTTCAATCTCTTGTGCAGAAGCATAATCTCGCGGCGGGTTGCACCACGCAGCTTTGCGTCGAGGTTGGAAAGCGGCTCGTCAAAGAGGAATACCTTGGGAGTACGTACAATTGCACGTCCCATCGCAACTCTCTGTCTTTGACCACCGGACAGCTGGCTGGGCTTCTTGTTAAGCTGGTCGGACAAACCAAGAATTTCAGCTGCAGCAAGAACCTTCTGGTGAATCTCGTTCTTGTTCTCCTTACGGAGCATAAGCGAGAATGCCATGTTCTCATAAATCGTCATATGACCGTAAAGTGCGTAGTTCTGGAAAACCATCGCAATATCACGATCCTTAGGCGGCATCTTTGTAACGTCCTTGCCGTCGATAATCAGGTTACCTGCGGAGATATCCTCAAGACCTGCAACCATACGCAAAGTAGTAGACTTTCCGCAACCCGAAGGGCCTACAAGAACGATAAATTCGCCGTGTTTTACATCAAGGTTGAAGTCATAAACCGCCTGAACCTTGTTGTCATAAATCTTGTCCAGATGCTGTAATTTTAAATCACTCATGACTTGCTCCCTTTACTTATTTCTTTTTTCAAGCTCTGCAACGTGAGCCGCAAGAGTAGCAGACTTAATCATTCCAACCACGCCTGCGATAATGCACAATGCCGCAGAACCTACGAGCAATACAAGGCAGTAGATAAACTGACCGTCGCCCATAACAGGCTCGCCGATAACGGGGGCTGCAGACTCCGCAGCATTAGCTGCATCGGAAGCCACTGCAAGAATGTCGTTGTGAGCCTTCATAGGAATTATGAAGATTCTCGCAATCTGACCCATGCCCAATCCAACGAGCAAATAAGAATATCCCATCTTATATTCCTTAACACCCTCAGATGCAAGGAACGAGAACAACAAGAACAGCAAATTGTAAACTACCGATACGCCCATAATCCAGTAGTAATAGTAGTTACCTCTGTTCGAGCTATAAATACTTACGAAATACAGACAGTCAAGCACGATTGCAAGATAGGTAAGACTAGCCGAGAGCTTGTTCTTTGTGAAACGCAGTCTGTCCTTTTTGATAAGAGCATCATTATTCAGTGTCATGCGCCCACTCCCTTTCTTGTTCCAACCGTCTTCTTTTCTGCATTCATCAAGATTATTTTCATAACAAGATTTGCAATAAGAAGCACTACGGCGAGAATTACTACGCCGAATACGAAATACGAAACATCAAACCAGAATGTCGAATCACTATAACGTGCAGTCTTACCTCTGGTTGACTCGGTAAATGCCTTCAGCTGCTCAAAGTTTACGCCGGTGGCATACTGCGTCTTAAACGCCATAATCTGCGGCCAGAGCCAAAGTACGCTTGCTACATTGCAAATAGAAACAATCGCAACCGCAATAAAGTTGCCGATGTAATATTTTCTGCGTGAATGAGTGTTTGTAACAAACAAAACCAATGATACAACAATCATTGCAATACCGACTTTAGTGAAAGCGGAATTGAAATCCTGCATATCATAGTAAATATCCGCGCCGTCAACGTATACGCCGTACTCAGGAAGCTCTTCAGCGGGAATTTCGTCCAGGTTAATGCTGGGGTCGTACAGTTCGGGGTCGAAAGCACTGTACAAACTGTCGTAAATATCGGTCATCAGACCCAAAGAATACGCGAAGACA
>JBJESA010000027.1:0-4708 GCA_051882535.1 Oscillospiraceae bacterium | reverse complement strand
ACTGTGGGCACTTTATTCCGCAGCATTGCTGTTATTCTATCTCTTTGAGACAAACCCGCTTATTCGCGGGTTTTGTCCGCTCTTGATTATTCCGCTGGCAACTGCGGTTGCGATGTTTGAGGGCGACCTCGCGGCGGGAATCTTCGGGGCGGTGTGCGGGCTGATGCTGGATATGGCGAACGGTGTTACTGTTCTGGGATTTTCCGGATTGTGGCTGGTGTGCCTGTGTCCTGCTATTACTCTGCTTTCACGATTCTGGGTGAGGGTGAGTGCGTTGTCACACTTTGTGATGAATGCGGCAGCGACTGTTATTATGGCATTTATGGATATGATTTTTCTGCATTGGGTGTGGGAGCGTTCGCAGAGTGTGATTTCGCTTCGCAGTGCGGTTTTGCCGAGTTATGGCGGGGCTATACTGTTTTCAATTCCGATTTTTTACTTGGTGCGGCTGATTAGCGTGAAGATGCGTCCCGCACAGCAGCAGAAGCTGGAAAACTCGGCTAATAATGCGGAAGAATCAGCGTCAAAGGAAAAAGATTAACTATGGATAAAATCTCCGGCTTTATTCGCTCGATAATTTTGGTGGCTATGGTGGTAGTTTGTGCGTTTTTGTGCGGACTAAGGCTTCTCCGGACGCAGATTGTGGACGGCGAGGGATACCTTAATATGACTAAGGCTACCTATGTTTCCGAGCAGGATATTGATGCGGCGAGAGGTCAGATTGTGGACTGCAAGGGCAAGGTGCTTCAGTCCAATAAGATAGTCTACAATATAAGTCTTCAGTACACTACTCTTCCGAAAGATAAGGCACGGCAAAACGAGATTATCTACAGGGTGCTTTCGGTTCTCATAAACAATGGAGAGGAGTGGAATGACTCCCTGCCGATAAGCGAAACCAAGCCGTACCTCTTTGTGGCAGGCAAGGATAAGGCAATCGAAACACTCAAGCAGAGGCTGAATATAGCGAACTATGCTACCGTGGACGACTGTATCTATCAGCTGTACGAGATGTATGAGATAAGCGACAAGTACGACGAACAGATGCGTCGCTATATTGCGGGTGTGCGTTATGAGATGACAATCAAGGACTTCTCATACAGAAACAAATTTGTGCTTGCGTCCGATATCAGCTTGGATACGGTGATGGAACTCAAGGAGCTTTCCAATCTGCTTGATGGTGTGGATATTACCGAAAGCTGGGAGCGGCAGTATCTGGAGGGCGATATTGCACCTCATTTACGCGGCACTGTTGGTGCTATTTCCCCCGAGCAGTATGCACAGCTTAAGGACAGCGGCTATACGTTTAACGACTGTATCGGACTCAGCGGTATTGAAAAAGCACTGGAAGACGAACTGCGTGGGACACGCGGAGTGCGAAGCATTACCAGAAGTCATGACGGTAAGGAAATCAGCGACGAAATTACTACTCAGCCTGTGGCAGGTAATTCCGTGATGCTTACTCTTGATTCGGATTTTCAGAGGTTGGTTCAGGACGCATTGGAGTACCATGTCAAATTTCAGCAGACCGAGTATTGTAATCCGGAGTTTAAGGAAAATCCCGAATTGCTGAATGAAGCGTGCCGCTCGGGTGCGGTCGTGGTGGTTGATGTAAAGACAGGCGGCGTGCTGGCGGCGGCAAGCTATCCGAATTATGACTTGAACGAGTATGTGGAGGATTACTCCAAGGTAATTTCCGCAGAGGGTTCGCCTGTGTTTAACCGCACGTTGGACGGTGTGTTCCGTCCCGGCTCTACTTTCAAGACGATTACCGCTTGTGCAGGACTTTCAGAGGGTGTTATTGGTGCAAATACTACAATAAGCTGCGGCGGCGTGTATACGTATTACGCACCGGGATTTATGCCTACTTGTCTGGGTGCTCACGGTGCTTTGAATGTTCGAACGGCATTAAGGCATTCCTGCAATATATTCTTCTACGAAACTGCACGCAGAATGGGCATTGACAAGCTGTCTGAATGGGCAGGAAAATTCGGTGTTGGAAAAGACCTCAACTTTGAACTTTCAATGAAAACAGGTCAAATGACATCGCTTGAGCTTTATGATAAGCTGGGGCTGCATTGGAATCCCGGCGATATAGTTCAGGCGGGAATAGGACAAAGCGAAACGGGACTTACACCGCTTCATATGGCGGTTCAGGCTATGACGCTTGCCAACAAGGGAGTCCGCTTGCAGCCGCATATAGTTAAATCTGTCTATAACTACGATTTTACCGAAAAGTATTATGAAAAGGAAGTTGTGGTGGCAGAGGATTTTTCGGATTATCCCGGCATGGCTTCCAATATGGAAGTAATCAAAGAAGGTATGCTTATGGTTTCTGAAACATTATGGGCAACCATACCGGAAGAGGGCTATTTCAATGTCCTTGATTATGTCGGAGTGGGAAAAGGGAATGTAGCGGTTAAAACCGGAACGCCTCAAGTATCGGAGACGGTATTTAATTCCGCTCTTGTGGGTTATTATCCTGCCGAGAATCCTGAAATTGCGTTTGGTATAATAATTGAGCGAGGCGACCGGGCGTGGATTCTGGGTGCAAATGTTATTAGTGCATATGCACAGGGGAAAATCTCTCGGCACTATGATGAAAATGGTGTTCCGTGTGCTTGGTTGTAAATAGTAGTATGATTTTATAGTCAAAATCCACAAAAGTGCAGGTCTGAATTTAAAGGTATTTAACGAAATTTGTTAAAATAACAAAAAAACCCTTTTCTTATTTGCATTTTTGTGGTAAAATATATAAGGAGATTTTTATTGCTTGAAATAACGGGCTTTCGGGCGTGTTTGACTATGCTTGAGGGCGGTGTACATGAGCAGTGGGAAGAGAGGGGAAAATTATGTCACAGATAATCGCTGTAACGGCAGGTAAGGGCGGAACCGGTAAGTCTACCACCTCCGCAAATGTAGCAACAGGACTTGCAACACTCGGACATAAGACTTTGCTGGTGGAGCTGGACTTTGGTCTACGCTGCCTGGATATAATGCTTGGTATTAAGGACAAGGTAAAGCACGATATAGGTGAATATCTTGAAGGAGATATCGATATCCTGACTGCGACAACTAAGGTTGAAAGAACTCCGAATCTTTCGCTGGTGTGTGCAACCCGCAATCCCTTTATCGACATCAATCCCGAGAAGATTATGGGCGTCTGCGAAGAGATGCGTGAGTTTTTCGACTACATAATCATCGATACTGCGGGTGTGGGCAGCTCGGTATTCAGCGTTATTAAGGCAGCTGACCTCATTTTGATGGTTACGACTCCCGACTCAGTATGTGTGCGTGACGGTCAGATGCTTTCTGACTTCCTGTATGTTAAGAACTGCATTAATCAGCGTCTTGTTATCAACAAGGTAAGCCCCAGATTCGCGGAAGAGGATACGGTTTACGACCTTGATGAGGTTATGGACGCGGTTGGTATTCCGCTTATCGGCGTTGTCCCCGAGGACGTAAATATTAAGATTTGCGGTTCCAAGGGTGAGCCTTTGCCTCCTACTTGCGGCGGCTACAAGGCTTATACCGCTATTGCAAAGAGAATTGATGGACAGGAAGTTCCGCTGACGCTCAAAGATTGATAAAAAGATCGAGAATTTGAGGTCTTGATTATCCCGGCGTTGACTAAAGCGGCGATATGCCAAGGAGGGGTTAAACCTTATGAACATTGCTCTTATTGCACATGATTCTAAAAAGGAGCTTATGGTTCAGTTTTGCATTGCTTACTGCGGTATTTTGAGCAGATACAATATCTGTGCTACGGGTACGACCGGTAAGCTTGTTTCGGAGGCAACCGGTCTCCATATTCAGAGATTTTTGAGCGGCTCTCAAGGCGGCGACCAGCAGTTGGCGTCCAGCATCAGCTGCAACGAAATTGACTTGCTGCTCTTTTTCCGTGACCCGCTTAATGCAAAGGCTCACGAGCCGAATGATGTAAATATTCTGCGTTTGTGCGATGTGCATAATATCCCCTTCGCTACCAATATTGCGACAGCAGAGGCACTTATCCATTCGCTGGAGCGTGGCGACCTTGATTGGCGTGAGTATATGCGATAATTCGCGGGTTCTGTGCGGACGGCTGTTGAGGCTGTTTGCAGGATTGCGTGATTTTATAACTGCATAATCGAAAGTGCGTCCTTGCGGACGCTCTTTTTGTGATTATAGGCTTAATGGATAATCGGAGATGCTATGCTGGTAACTTATGATGGAATTGTTGTCGGACGGCGTGATGTCGGGGACAGCGGCTGCTTTATCGATATTCTCACGGACGAGCAGGGAATTGTCGAGGCAAAAGCGTATGGAGTCAAGAAACTGAATAGTGCGATTATGTCCTCAGCATCGTTGTTCTCCTATGCTGCGTTCTGCATGAGCAAGAGCGGGCTCAGGTATACCGTAAACTCTGCGAAGCCGAAATTCAGTTTCCACGAGCTGGGAAAGGATATAGAGAAGTTGGCTCTGGCGTCTTACTTTGCACAGGCGGTGCGGTACTGCATTTCTTCCGAACAGGCACAGAGCGAACGCGAGGATAACTCGGACAGCTTGGTGCGGTTCTTCGCGATTTCGCTGTACGAGGTGCTGAATTGTGAGGCGAACGGCTGTTCACTGGACGTGGTAAAGGCGGGGTTTGAACTGCGGTTTTGTAGGGAATTGGGATTTGCCCCGAATCTCGTTGCGTGCGATAACTGCGGCACTTATGACTGCGAGG
>JBJESA010000026.1:0-4716 GCA_051882535.1 Oscillospiraceae bacterium | reverse complement strand
TCACGTTCTTTCCGCTGCTGCTGATTGCGTTGGAAGAACTCTGCACCAAAAACCGAAAGGGCGTTTTTGCGATTACGGCGGGATTTCTGGCACTGCTTAACTACTACTTCTTTGTGGGCGAAGCGGTGTTTGCCGTGATTTACTTCTTCATTCGGGGAGCGTGCGACAAGCAGTTCGGGCTTTCGGTAAAAAAATCGGTGCAGGTGCTTTTCGAGGGCATAATCGGCGTGATGTGCGGTATGGCGTTTTTGCTGCCTGTCGGAATATCGCTTGTCGAAAGCGGAAGAGCAACCTCCATTCTTCAGCCGTCCGGCTGGCTTGCGTACAACGACATTTACACCTATCTCAAAATCATACAAAGTGCATTTATGGTGCCCGATCCGTTCGGATATGCTACAATGTTCCCTACCTATCAGTTTGAATATCCCAACGGCACTATGATGAGTTCGGTGGCGGCGTATCTGCCTGTTTTCTCGCTTACAGGCGTTATCTCCTATATTGTGAAAAAGCGGAAGTCGTGGGAGAGTATTCTGCTGACATTATGCGGAATTATGGCTCTGGTGCCGGTGCTTAATCAATTATTCTCCGCACTCAACAATATCTACTATGCAAGATGGTTCTTTATGCCGCTGCTTATCGCTTCAATAGTTACAATGAAAGCGTTGGAGGAAGAAATCAGTTTCAAGCCCGGTGTTATAACCTGTGCGGGCGCGCTTGCAGCGTTGGTGGTATATCAGATAGTGGTTGATACGGAAGAACTGGTTGTACGGCTTCTCCCTAAGGGATATTACAATGGGGCATTGAATATAATTCACCTCGTTATAACGGGAATTTCGCTTGTGCTGGTAATTTTAATTGTCAAGCTGAAACGCGACCATGAATACTTCCCGAAACTATTCATCATTTCGACCGCCGGAATATATATGTGCTTTGGAATGATGTTCTTTACGGCTTCCAGCGACTTCTACGATAAGTCCGACTTTATCTCCAAATACGAGTTTGAAACCGAAAAGCCGGACGAACTGTGCGGAAACGACAGAGTTCTCCTGCCGATTAATTCCCAGAACTTCAACCTCATCTGGGAAAACAACAGCACCGCTTTCTTCAACAGTCTTGTAAACCGCGGGTATTGCGATTTCGTTGAAGCAAACGGTATCACATACGGATTTGACCCCGCTGCAACAATAAAGCTGTCAGACACCGAGCTTGCAGATTTGGTTTCGACAAAATATGCCTTGGTTACGGATTTGAATCTGAATAAAACTATTCTGACCGACTACATCTACCGCTCCGATTTCGGCGATTATGCGGTACTTGAAAACCTCAACTACATTCCGCTCGGCTTTGCCTACGACAAGATGATTTCCTACGACGATTTTATAAAACTCGAAAAAGAGCAGAAACACCGTGCGAATATGAAATACATAATCACAAAGGACATTTCGCCGTTCAGCGACATTCTCACCGAAGAAAAGCCCGAAAGCACGATGTCGGACGAGGAGTACAAACAGCAAGTGGAAAACCGCCGTGCCGAAAGCTCCTACAACGTGGAACTCACCCGTGACGGGCTTATCTCCAATATCAACCTCTACGAAAAACGGGTGGTTATGTACAGTGTATCGAACGACGGCGGCTGGACTGCGTATATCGACGGCGAAAAAGCGGAGGTTTACGATGTGAACAACGGACTTGTCGGCGTAATCGTCCCCGAGGGCGACCACGAGGTGCAGCTGAAATACACGGTGAGAGGATTTGCCGAGGGCTGCGTCATCTCCGCGGCAGCTCTGGTGATTCTTGCGGCATATATCGTTATCTGCCGAAGAAAAACCGCGAAGTCGGCGGCTCTGCCCGATTAAAAGCCACTCGGTCAACAAACTGTTTATGAAAGACGGGAAATTTATGAAGGTGTTAAAGTCGAAAGCGTTTCTTGCATTCTGTATGGGATTCGTGCTTTACATACTTGCTATATTGCCTGAGATGATTTCCAATAAAGGCGTTATTATTTTTGGTGCGGATTTCAGAAGTCAATCGCTGCCGTTTACATACCATATCAGAGATTGTATTCTTTCGGGAAACGTTGTGTGGGACCATTCGTCGGGATTTGGTTCGCAGTTTTTAAGCTCGTACGCTTTCTATAATCTGTTCAGCCCGTTTACACTGTTGTATCTGATTATCCCGCGTAACGCGATTGTATACGCAATGCCGTATGTATTCGCCGCAAAGTACGGTCTGGGGACTATGCTGGCATACTTCTATGCGGCACGGTTTCTGAAAAATAAAAACTATGCGGTACTTGCGGGACTTCTCTACAGATTTTCCACGGCGAGTGCGTACAATCTGATTTTCCACTTTGACGATGTGTTCACCTTTTTCCCGCTTTTGCTGATTGCGTTGGAAGAACTCTGCACCAAAAACCGGAAGGGCGTTTTTGCGATTACGGCGGGATTTCTGGCATTGCTCAACTACTACTTTTTTGTGGGCGAAACGGTGTTTGCCGTGATTTACTTCTTTGTACGCGGAGCGTGCGACAAGCAGTTCGGGCTTTCGGTAAAGAAATCCCTGCAAGTGCTTTTCGAGGGAATAATCGGCGTGATGTGCGGTATGGCATTTTTGCTGCCTGTCGGAATATCGCTTGTCGAAAGCGGCAGAGCCACCTCTCTGATTCAGCCGTCCGAATGGCTGCTGTACAGTGATATTAACACCTACCTCAAAATCATACAAAGTGCATTTATGGTGCCTGATCCGTTCGAATACTATAGTATGTTCAACACGACCTTGAACGTTTATCCTTTCGGAACGACAATTAGTTCAGTGGCGGCGTACCTGCCTGTATTCTCGCTTACCGGCGTTATCTCCTATATGGTGAGTAAACGGAAAACGTGGGAGAATATCCTGCTTGGAATATGCGGGGTAATGGCTTTTGTACCGGTGCTTAATCAGCTCTTTTCCGCCCTCAACAACGCTTGCTATGCGAGATGGTTCTTTATGCCGCTGCTAATTTGTGCGGTGGTTTCAACGAAAGCGTTGGAGGAAGAAATCAGCTTCAAACCGGGACTTATAGCCTGTGGAGGCGTATTTGCCGCACTTGTAGCCTACCAGATTGTCATAAGCACAAGCGGCATAGCTGCTGAACGTATAACAAAAGGCAGTTACGATGGAGTGTTGAATGTAACACACCTTGTTATAACGGGAGTTTCGCTTGGAATAGTAATTCTGATAATCAGGCTGAAACGCGGCAGCGAGTACTTCCCGAAACTATTCATTTTGTCGGTTGTCGGAATATATATGTGCTTCGGAATAATGCTGAACTGGGCGGCAAATCGCTGTGACGATAAGGTTGACCCTGTATCAAAATACGAATTCGGCACCGAAAAGCCTGCCGTTCTCCACACCGATGAACGAATAAGCACGCCTACCAACACCTGCAATTTTGAACTGATATGGCAAAACAACAGCACTTCTTTCTTCAACAGCCTTGTTAATAAGGGATATGCAGACTTTGTTACTGCGAACGAAATTGATGGGGGGTATATCCCCTCGGCGGAACTGCGTGCAGCGGAGTATCCCGAACTTGCCAATCTCGTTTCGGTGAAATATACGATATGCGACAGCACGAACGCTGTTCCACCGGACGGCTATAAATATACCGCTGATTTCGGAAAATATATCGTATTCGAAAACTCCGAATTCATACCGCTTGGCATGGCGTACGACAAGATGATTTCACGAGAGGATTTTTTAAAGCTTGAAAAAGCGGAAAAACATCGTGCAAATCTGAAATACATAGTAGCGAATGACACAGTGCCGTTTGAGGGAATTCTCACCGAAGAAAAGCCCGAAAGCAAGATGTCGGACGAGGAATACCAACGTCAGATGGAAAACCGCCGTGCTGAAAGCTCGTACAACGTGGAACTAACCCGTGACGGGCTTATCTCGAATATCAGGCTCTCCGAAAAACGGGTGGTGTTGTACAGCGTATCCAATGACGGAGGCTGGACTGCGTATATCGACGGCGAAAAAGCGGAAGTCTACGACGTGAACAACGGTCTTGTCGGCGTAATCGTCACCGAGGGCGACCACGAAGTTCGGCTGAAATACACGGTAAGGGGATTTGCCGAGGGGTGCGTTATATCGGCAATAGCTACTGCGGTACTTGCGGCTTATGTGGTTATCCTTCGAAGAAAATCCGCAAAGTCGATGGTTCGCTGTTTTTGATAGGACTATCGACGCCCTGCTCGCTATCGTACAGATTATAATGTGATTCATAGAGTTATCCTAAACACCTGCATAGCCGGATATATCTTGAAAATGACGGCATGAGTATTATGGCAAATGGGTATTATAATAGGACAAAAATAGGGGCTATGCGGATAAGTGCATAGCCCCTATCGAATGTGGCTAATAATGACCAAAAATCTCATTACCGTGAAAAAATTCGTCCCTACCGCATAGTAGGGACAAAAGCACTGCCGGTCGCACCGGTTGGTTAATCGTGACTAAAAAGATTTTGTTGTTACCGAGCGGAAAACAAAAAGCCGCTGAACCCATCTACGAAAAGGGTTCAGCGGCACGCTGTGATATCGTTACCAAAAGATTTCGTTGCTATCGAGCAGGGAACAGAAAACCGCTGAACCCATCTACGAAAAGGGTTCAGCGGCACGCTGGCTCCCCCGACTGGACTTGAACCAGTGACACCCTGATTAACAGTCAGGTGCT